>NZ_JBTEKS010000288.1:0-5603 GCF_054333355.1 Methylomagnum sp.
GTCCATCCAAAATAGTCCTGCTGATAATTGGCTGACATATTTGCCTCCCCACTAACGAATCGGGGCGGGAGAATGTCCCGCCCCGAAGGCTTCAATTAATAACTAATTGCCAACGTGTTAATGGCTAACCGCGACCTTGCCACCCTTGGCCTGGCCGATGTCCTCAAGCATCTGGCCGAACCACGCCGCGTCGATGTCGAACGGCTTGCCGCCCTTGATGCGCGGGAACTCGATGGCCCGCAGCACGTTGCCGTTGTCCTCGTCGTGGCCGATCACGCCGGATTCGCGGCGGAACGCGCATTCCACCGCCAGGTCCGCACAGGACTTGATGAGGCGGATGTCGTCCACATTGGCGGCGGCGGCGCGGGCGAAGTAGCCGGACTTCTGCACCAGGGTCTTTTCCGCGCCCAGCATGGCGGCGAATTGCTCGCCGAACCATTTGCCGGGGTTCACGGCGTCCAGCTTGATGTGGCCGAAGGCGTCACGCGGCACTTCCTGGCCCTTGGCCTGCATTTCCGCGACGATGGCTTCCACGCCCGCGCCTTCGGAAATGAAGATGTTGACGCAGTCGGTCTTGTCCATCACGGCGCGGAGGCGCTCCGCTTCGGCGGCGATGTCGATTTCCATCTCGGGGATGAAGACGCCGTGGACTTCGTAGCAGTCACGGCTGAGGCCGATGCCCGGCACGAACTCTTCGCGGTCCAGGAGCTTGCGGTATTCCAGCGCAGTGGCGGCGGTCAGCCAGCCGCAGTTGCGGCCCATGACTTCGTGGACGATCAACATGCGCGGGTTGGCGCCGGTTTCGGCGACCACGTTGCGGAAGTAGCGTGCGCCCTGCTCGGCGGCGGTCCAGGCGCCCAGCGATTGCTTGATGGGGAACACGTCGTTGTCGACGGTCTTGGGCAGGCCGATCACGGTCAGGCCGTAGTTGTTGCGGCCCAGGAACGCGGCCAGGTCGGCGGCGGCGGTGTTGGTGTCGTCGCCGCCGATGGTGTGGAGGATGTCCACGCCGTCCTTGACCAATTGGTCGGCGGCGACCTTCTGGGGGTCTTCGCCTTCCTTGACGAGGCCGCGCTTCACGCAGTCCTTGACGTTGGTCAGCTTGACGCGGCTGTTGCCGATGGGCGAGCCGCCGAACTTGTGCAGCAGCGCGGCTTTCTCGCGGATTTCAGGAGTGATGACGTAGGAGTCGCCCAGCAGCAGCCCTTTGTAGCCGCCGTGGTAGGCGATGATTTCGATGGAGGGGTCGATCTCGGTATAGCGTTCAATCAGGCTTCCCACAGCGGAGCTGAGGCAGGGGGCCAAACCACCGGCGGTGAGGAGTGCGACTTTCTTGGGCTTGCTCATATTTTGTCTTTAAGTGAAAGGGTTGAAAGGAGGCAAAAGGATAAAGGATTAGGGGGAAAAAGCGAACGGTCGGGGGGGTTCCGGCGCGTTCTCGCGGGGGCCGTTCAGGCCAGTAGGTTCACAAACGGACGGTTGTTTTTCCAGCGATAACAGTGGAAGTCGCGCCGGTCGGTGCTGAGAATCCGGCCATCGTTCAAGGTCTCCGCCAGCAGCACCAAGGATGCATCCGCCAAGTCCATGGGTAAATCCGCATATTGCCGCATAAGCTGCAACAGTCTGGGGGCGTGGGCGTGTTGTTCCAAGGGGAATGCTTGAAACCCGCCTTGCCGGTAAAGGTCGAGGAATTTCAACTGGGCTTCCACGCCTTGCCGCTTCAATAGTAGATGGCAGGTTTCGGTCATCACCGGCCATGTCGAAATCAGTGGCTCGTCCAGATTTGTAAGTGCGTTTTGCTAGGGCGTAATTTTGGTCTTTGGGACTGGCGAGGGCGGCCCAGAATCCGGTGTCGGCGATGATCATGTTTTGTCCGACCAGTCGAGGTGTTTTTTGTAGGTCTCGGAGAGTTCGGGTTCGGCATCGAGGTAGCCCACGAAGCCCAATTGCTCGGCAAGGTGCAGGGCTTTTTGGCCAATCAAAATATTTTCGGATTCTGGCAGAGACTCAAAGAAGCTTTCGGCAACGGTGCCTTTTAATAAGCCGGGCTGGCGTTCGGCGGGTTTTTCTCCCGCGAGTCCTAGCCGGAAATAGTGGATTAAGTCGTATATCTCGGCCAGTTTGTCTTCGGGGATGTGCTGTAGTTCGCCGATGATTTGTTGTTGCAGGGTCATGGGTTTTGCTCCTCGTGTCGGGTTGGCGGGGCGATTATAGCCAGGGACGGGTTTTATTCCGGGCCGGGGCTGGTTTCGGTTTCCAAACGGTCGAGCTTATCGAGCAAGGCTAATCCTCGGCTGGGGTTCCCGTGCGAGGCGTATGTATGGAACCGGTTTGTGGCATCGTTGTCGGCCAGGGCGCGTTGCACGGCTTCGGGGTCACGGGCGATGACGTGTAGGTAGGCGCGGGTCGGCGGGTCCGGTTCGGCGCGGCCTTGTTCCCAGTCGCGTAGGGTGCCGAGCGGGATGTGATAGCGGGCGGCGAATTCTTCCTGGGTGAGCTTTAGGGCGCGGCGCATTGTTTTAACACGGGGCACCCGCTGGGCTTGCTGAAGTTCCGCTGCGGTGAAGGGCCGTGCATCGGGGTCGGCCTGTGCGGCGGCGGTTACTTCGGCTTCGCTCATGGGGCGGGGCGGAAGTTCGGGGAAGGTTTGCTCGGTTCCGTCGGGCAGGACTTCGACGAGGGTTCCGTCAGATCGAATTTTCGCGGTAGTAGTGGTCATGTTCGTGGCTTTCGGCGCGGCGGGCTGAGATGAGGCGGATTCGATCTCCGCGCTCGGTGTAGGTGACATGGAGGAGAACGCCTTGGCACATGCCGAGTAGGTTTAGAGGTTTCTCGCCATAGTTTTCGCGGTTATCTATCCACTCCGCCGCGAAGGGGTCGCTGAACGCTTGGGTTGCGAATGGGAAGGCGATGCCGTAGTCGCGCCAGTTTTTGGCGGCTTTGGTGTCGTCCATCATACGGGGAAAAAATTAGCCGTGTAGAGAGGTTATTCGGGGTTGGGACCGCTTTCGGCCTGCCATGCGGCCAGTTGTGCCCGGACGCGTCGTAAAGCTCGTCATAGAGCGCCGCTCGCTCGGCTTCGATACGCGATTCGTAGGGTACGCTGTGCGTACCTTGCGGGGTCGGAGAGGTACGCACAGCGTACCCTACCGCCGTATCGAACCCGTATGAATGCCGCTATAAATCAGCGTCCCCTCCCAAAACACCCCCTTCCCCACGTTGGCAGCCACCCGCCCCTCCACCCGCCGCGCATACTCCGCCGTACACACGCACAGCACGAAATCGGTGCAATCCGGGCGCATTTGCTCCTCGCACCAGCGCGGCCAGTGCAGCAATTCTTCCTGGTGGAATTGATCCAACTCGGCGGCGATGCCATCGCGGCGCAGTTGTTGGGCGAGCGCCAACACCGCGTCACAATGGACACGGCTGTCGTGGCTATAACTGATGAAGACACGGGGAGGCGTCATGGCGGGCAACCCATCGCAAGAAAGATGGGCGAATTGTGGCCGAATTGAAACAGGGTCGCCAGCCAAATGGTCCAAGCCACCCAAACCGAAACAACCCTCTCCCTCTGGCATAGGACAGGGTGAGTGAATCCAAAAGGGATTTCTTCCTTAAAAAATCGCTAGTTTGAATCCCCCTCACCCCAGCCCTCTCCCAGAGGGAGAGGGCATTGGCAGGCTCATATCAACCACCCCCGGTTCATTGGCACCAACGTTGCACCAATGCACTCCACGCCGTACTTCGGGTACAGTAGCGCCATCAAGACTTCATAGACGCCCTCATGAAACCATCCGTCCTGCCGATCCTATTCCTCCTCTGTGCAACTGCCTCCGCCGAAGAGGCCCGCCCTCAACCCCAGCCCGCCGAATTCGCCGTCACCGTCCCGCCCGCCCTGGCCGCGAAGCTGGGCGTCGCGCCGGTGGGCAAGGCCCATTTCGCCGACATGCTGCGCTTGCCGGGCCGGGTGGCCCTGGACGAACACCGGCTGGCCCGCATCGGACCCAGCATCAGCGGGCGGGTGGCGGAGATCAAAGCCTTCATCGGCCAGCCCGTCCGCAAGGGCGAACTGCTGACGGTCATCAACAGCACCGAACTGAGCGCCGCCCAGGCGGTGTTCCTCAAGGCCAAAACCCAGGTGGGCCTGCAACGGCTGGCGGTGGAGCGGGCGCGGCGGCTGTTCGCGGAGGGCATCATTAGTCAGGCCACCCTGAAGGAACGGGAGGGCGCGTTGGACGAGGCGGAAGTCGAGATGCGTGCCGGGGCCGATCAGTTGGGGGTCATGGGCATGAGCCAAGACGCCATCCGCCGCCTATCTGACACCGGCCAGATTGATTCCATCACCCCCGTCACCTCGACCCTCACCGGCACCGTCATCGAACGGCATATCTCGGTCGGGCAAATCGCCCAGCCCGCGGATTACCTGTTCACCGTGGCCGATCTGTCGCAGGTCTGGGTGGTGGCGGAAGCGCCGGAACAGGACGCCCATCTGGCGGAGGTCGGGGGATTGGCGGAAGTGCAGATTCCGGCGCTGCCCATGCAGAAAATCACCGGCAAGATCATCTACGTGGCCGATACGGTGAATCCCACCACCCGGACGGTGACGGTGCGAATGGAGGTCAAGAATCCCGACCGCAAGATCAAGCCGGAAATGCTGGCGAGCATGATTATCCGCCGCCCCGCCGAAACCGGGCTGGCGGTGCCGGCCAGGGCGGTGGTGCGGGTGGGCGAGCAGGACCACGTATTCGTGCGGACGGTGCCCGACCACTTCGAATTGCGCCCGGTGTCCCTGAGCGTCGAGCATGAGGGAATGCGCCGGGTGGTTGAAGGTTTGACGGAAGGGCAGCAGATTGTGGTGGACGGGGCGTTCCATCTGAACAACGAACGCATCCGCAAGGAGTTGGAATAGGTCTGACTCCCTCTCCATCTGGGAGACCTGTCCTGAGCGCCGTCGAAGGGGGGCGGGGTGAGGGAATCAAAAAAGATTTCTTCCGCAAACACCCGCTCGTTAAGCTCTGTTTTTTAAGGAAGAAATCCTATTTCTCTCCCCCTCACCCCAACCCTCTCCCAGAGGGAGAGGGAACAAAATTTCCCGAGTAACCCCCTATGGAATCTTTAATCCGCGCCGCCCTCAACCAACGGGTGGTGGTCTCCGCCATCGCCGTGTGCCTGCTTGTTTTCGGCGCATTCGCCCTGCAAAGCCTGTCGGTGGACGCCTTCCCCGACGTGACCAACGTCCAGGTGCAAATCGCGGCGGAAGCGCCGGGCCGCTCCCCGGAGGAAGTGGAACGCTTCGTCACGGTGCCGCTGGAAATCGCCATGACCGGCCTGCCTGGGCTGACCGACATGCGCTCGGTGAACCGCAACGCCCTGTCCCAGATCGTGCTGGTGTTCTCCGACGACATTGATGTGTATTTCGCCCGGCAACTGGTGCTGGAACGCTTGATCGAGGCCGGGGCCAACCTGCCGGACGGCGTCACCCCCATCCTCGGGCCGGTGTCGTCGGGGCTGGGCGAGGTTTATCAGTACACCTTGGAGCGGCCCGGCGACGGCGACAGGCCGCTGGACGTGGACGAGCTGACCCGCCGCCGCACCATCCAGGA
>NZ_JBTEKS010000289.1:0-5555 GCF_054333355.1 Methylomagnum sp.
TATGCCGATATTTACAATCACGCCATCCCCCAGCGGGCGCTGGGTCATGTCGCCCCCATTAACGCCCTCGCCGAATGGCGCGAGAGAAAGCCAGAATTATTCGTTTCGGCGGTAGACAATCTCACGGGTCTTGACAGCTAAGAATAGAATATGCACTTTTGTTTTCAACAATAAAAGAGGGAAGATACGAAGACAATAAGTCGATTCTTTCGGTAATACGTGACTGAATATATTTGCCCTCATCCCAGCTAGGCAATTTGGATGCATTTTGATGGGCCTCCTCTATAAGGGACTCCAAGATTCTTCGCAAATACACAAATGCACCAGCCCCAATTCCATGAGATGAAAGCCCAACAGCCCTTGTCCATTCTCGTATTCTTGATTCACCAATGGCCGCTTTATAACGTTTCAAATCAGGCGTAAGAATATCCGCTAATGCTGGAAATTGACCAACCTTGGATAGATTTAAATCTTGGAGTTGCAGATAGATTACAGCATCATGTTGTTCATTCCGCGAACATATAGCCTTTATTTGATAAAAGTCATTGGCCAGGGCTGGGGTATATTTGTTATCGCCAAAACTTTTTAAGACTCCATTATAAGGTCGGGGAACTTTTTTAAATACTGAATGACTTTTGCATTCAGTACAGAACATGTCGAATCTTGCCTCTTCAAATAGAATAGAGGAAACATATAGTGTGTTTTCATATTCATCATTAGCGTGCGGGGGAGGAACAACTTGATACAAGGGGTGCTTTGTAAAGAAATCTTGAATACTCATTTACGGCTCCGGGAATTATGATGTGAGATAAACTACAAATTTATCATGGTAACCGACATGATTAAGCTAAAATCATAAACAGTCTAAGGAAGTTGAATTATGAGCTATTTTGACATGATTTCATGGTCATAATAAATGCGCACCCGCCAATAAAAAGCTTAAAACTAATCTCTTGCTTCTAAAAAACGGCGGTATATTTATTCCCCCAATTCCTATAATCCCCAGCCCCACAAACCCAACCCTCCCCCCCCACAAACCGCCCAAACGCCGCATCCACCACCCCCTCCTCCATCAGCCGCGCCAACGGCACCTCCCCCGCTGGAATCGCCGCCGACTTCACCAGCAACAAGCGCCCCGCCCCGAGCCGCCCCGCCAGCCACGCGGCAAGGCTGTCGGACGTCACGTCCCAACTGGCGGGAATCTCCGATTCAGGAAGCTGGGCGGGATCGGGCAGCCAAACAACGGAATGCTCCTCGGCGATAAGGGCCGCAATCTCATCGAAACAAGTGGCGGAACGAAGGCGGGGTTGCAGGCCACAAAGCATGTGGCCGTATTGGGCCATGGCAAGAATCGCCATGACATGGGCGGTGCGGTCGTCGAACTGCCAGCGGCCTTGCGCCTCGCGGACTTGATCGGCGAACGGGCCACCACCGGGCACGATGACCACGTTCGCCCCCGCCAGCACATCCAGCCAGCGGGGCAAGTCGTCCGAAGCGGAGAGGCTCCCGCCCAGCTTAACGACCCAGGTGATCGGCCCCGGTTTTCTTGACACGGAACTGCTCAAGCAAATGCAGCAGCGCCGCCGCCTTGTGGTAGCACTCCTGATATTCCTGCTCGGGGTCGGAATCGGCCACGATGCCGCCGCCCGCCCAGAAGCGGATGGTGTGGTCGGAATGGACCAGCGTGCGGATGGCGATGTTGGTGTCCATGTTGCCGTCGAAGCCCACATAGCCCACCGAGCCGCAGTAAATGCCGCGCCGGTTCGGCTCCAATTCCTCAATGATCTCCATGGACCGAATCTTCGGCGCCCCGGTGATGGACCCGCCGGGAAAACCGCCGCGCAGCAAATCCAGCGCGTCGCGGCCTTCCGCCAAGCGGCCCCGCACGGTGCTGACCAAGTGATGGACGGTGGCATAGCTCTCAATCTCGAACAGCCCCGGCACATGCACCGAACCCGGCGCACAATGCTTGCCCAGGTCGTTGCGGAGTAGATCGACGATCATCAGGTTTTCCGCCCGGTCCTTGAGGCTGGCGCGGAGTTCTTGCGCGTTGGCTTCGTCCGTCGCCGGGTCCGGCGAGCGGGGCCGGGTGCCTTTGATGGGCTTGGTTTCCACTAGGCCGCCCTCGACTTTGAGGAAGCGTTCCGGCGAGGAACTCAACACCTGGACTTGGGGGAAATTGAGGAAGGCGCTGAACGGGGCGGGATTGATGGGCCGCAGCAGTTGATAGGCCGACCAGGGGTTGCCGCCGCAATGGGCCGAGAAGCGTTGCGTCAGGTTGACCTGATAGCAATCGCCCTCAAGGATGTAGCGCTGGATGCGGTCGAAGGCGCGGCCATATTTGGCCCGGTCCATATTGGCTAGCACCTCGCCGTAGACGCAGAAATCCTCCAACTGCCAGCCGATGGTCTGAATCTGACTGAACGCCTTGATTAAGTGCGGCCAGCGGCTTTCGAGGCTAGAACTCCGGCCCTGCCCGACCAGAAACGTGCGCCGCTCCTGATGATCCACCACCACCGCCCAATCGTAGATGCCGACCACCATGTCGGGGATGTTCTCGGCGTCGGTGGCGCGGTCGGGGAGTTTTTCCAGACGGCGGGCCAGGTCGTAGCTGAAATAACCGATGGCCCCGCCGGAGAACGGCAGGCCCGGCACCGGCTCGGCCTGTTCGCCCAAGGCTTGGCGGACCAAGGAGAACGGGTCTTCCGGCGACAGGGTGATGGATTTGCCCTCGCGGATTTCCGTCAGATTGCCACGGGTGACGAGGGTGCGGATGGGTTCGGCGGCGAGGATGTCGTAGCGGCCCTGCTGGCTATGGGGAAACCCGCTGTCCAGGAACACCGACCAGCGGCGCTCGGCCCACGGCAGGAACAGCGCGGCGCTGTCCTCGAAATACGGCAGTTCTTCAATTCTAGGCGTCATTGCGGACCCATGTTGCGTAGCGCCAGACCAGCCACGGCGGCAGCCGGGGCACAATCGGCGGCTTGGAACTCGTTCTGCGGTGTCGATGCGGAAAACAAATCGCTGAAATCCAAATAGGGACGCTTCAATCGTCCGGCCAGTTCCCGCACCAGGAACCGTCCCACGCCAGCGCCGACCAAGGGCGCCGTTGCGCTTAAGAGGCCACGGGAAAGCTGGAGTTGTAGCCCTGCGTGAATTTTCGCCAATTGGCGCTCCCTGAAAAACTCCGCCGCCAGCCGCCATTGCTCCGGGCTAGCGGATTCCGCATCCCGCCCGAACAGCCGGGCCAGTCGGCGGCGGCTTCCCTCGACGGTTTTCTCGCCCTGATCGGCGGCGGGCATTTGGTCGGCGGGTTCGGGCAACTCGCCCGTCAGGCGGTAAACATCCGCCGTGGTGGCGAAATGCTCGGCCATCAAATTCACCCAGTCGCCCTCGAAGGACGCCCGCTCCGCCAAGGCCATCGCGGGTGTCCTAACCACGCCGGTATATAGGAGTTCATCGTAGCGCATTCGTTCGTAATCGGTATAGCCTCGATGCTCAACCCTGTGTTGACGGATCACCAGGAGATCGGTGGTGGTGCTGCCGACATCGACGAACAAGGCTTCCTCAAGCCGCGCCGCCGCCCACAGCCCGCTGGCGAGCCAATTGGCCGAGGCGATTTGCAGGGCTTGCATCGGTCCCAGCTTGTGCGGCGCCAAGAAACCTGCGTGACCGGCGAACAGGGCGACGGACTCCGCCGAATAGCGCCCGGTCATCGCGTCCACCAAGGCCGCGACGCCCTCTTCCCGGCCCGCGAAAGCGTCCACCAATTCGCCGGTCATGGTGACGGCGTGGCGGCAGCCGGGCGGCGGCGACAACCGTGCCTCGATGTAGTCCAGCGCCGAATGCAGCCGGTCCAACCCCAGCCATAACGGGCACGCGGCTTGCGCCACGGCGACCAGTTGGCCGCTGGCGTCCACGGCGGCGGCTTTCAAATGGGCGCCGCCGATGTCCCAGCCGATGAGTTCAATGGGCATGGCTCGATTCCAGGGAGATTTCCACGACATTGGAAGAATAGGCCGGACACTCTGGCAAGCGGCCTTGGCGCCATAGGTTCAGCACCAGTTCGGCGGGATTTGCGCCCAGCGCCTCCCGCAAGCCCGCATAAGAGGTGGTCAGGCGTGGGTTCACTTCCAACACGGTTAAACCGCGTTCGGAGCGGATCACATCGACCCCGGCATAGCCCCACAGCTCGGGCAGGGCGGCGGCGATGCGTGCGGCCAGGGATTCGAACTCGTCCCGCCATTGATGGGCCGCATTCACGCCGCAGCCGGTCAAGACGAAGCCGCTATCCTGCCGGGCAATGTGCTGGTGGTTGCAGGTCAGCAAGCAGGCCCGACCGGCGGCAAACAGGGCGGACAGGCTCAGGGATTCACCCTCCAGAAAAGGCTGAGCGATGTAGCGCCCGGCGGGTGGATTGGCGAGGAAAGCTTGCCAGTCTTTTCGTGTCGCAATGATCCGCGTGCCTTCGCAGCCCACGCCATCGTCGGGTTTAACGACCAAGGGAAAACCCAGCCCGGCGCCTTTTTCCACTGGTACCGTTGGCACTACCATCACGCCGGGGCGACGACGCGGCGCGGGTGTAGGTCGGGCTTCAGCCCGACACGGCATGTCATCTGGCGGCGGGATCGGGCTGAAGCCCGACCTACAATCGGTATCCCCACGCCAAAACGGCGCCAACCGCCGCAAAGTTTCCCGCTTGCTGGCGGTCAACCGCACCGCCGTCGCCGGGCTGGTGAGCAAGGGTTTTCCCGCCGGTTCCACCCACTGGCACAAGCGCTCCAGAATGCCGCCAGTCTCCGGGGCGATGGGCCACACCGCCTCGGCCAGAGCCACTTGCTTGCGGAAACATTGTTCCGCGTCAGCGTGCCGGTCCAGCCAAATCCATTCCACGCGCTGGCTTAAATCGGGTGGCACCGCCAGCCGGGCATCCCGCAAGGCCACCGGGCGCACGCCGGGAATGTCGGCCAAGTCCCGCAGCAAAGCGCCCAGCATCAAGCCGCCTTCCCGCGCCAGGGACGGCGGAATCGGTTCAGCCAGCAAGCCGCCGCCGGTAATATATTCAAACACCAAGACTTTCACCGCGCCTCCCCATGCAAATCATCCCCGTCCTCGACCTGATGAACGGACTCGCCGTCCACGCCCGGCAGGGTCGCCGCGAACTTTACCAGCCATTGCAAAGCCCGTTGTGCCGCAGCCCCGAACCCTGCGCCGTGGTCGAGGGGCTGCTGAATCTGCATCCGTTCAAAACGGTGTATATCGCCGACCTGGACGCGCTCATGGGCAAAAGTCGGCAAACCGGCGTGGTGGCGGAATTGCGGCGGGCGTTCCCAGACATTGTGTGGTGGATCGACCAAGGCGTGCCGTGCAAGGGCGGAGAATTGTTTTTTGCGCCGGAACCCAACACCACGCCGATCATCGGCAGCGAGTCCTTGCGGGAAGAACATTTGCCGCGCCTCGCCGGGACAGACGCGACAAACTGGATTTTGTCCCTGGATTCCCGTGCGGGCCAACCGCTGGGACCGGCGCGCTTGCCGGAAAGTCCCGACCTGTGG
>NZ_JBTEKS010000290.1:0-5554 GCF_054333355.1 Methylomagnum sp.
CTGAAAGACATATCTTGGGTAGAGCGAGCGAAACCCATCACCCTGTGTCCGGCTCGATGGGTTTCGCGAGTACGCTCTACCCATCCTACAGGTATGTCTTTTCCTGGAAATCGCCTTAATGGAGTGAAGCGAGAACCAGGGCAATCGCGCTATGTAGGAGGCGGCTGTTTTTCCCTCTCCCAAAGGCGAGAGGGAGATAGTGCGATTGCCCTGAGCGAGAACTCGGGAACAAGCGAATCAGCCCTCCAGCGATTACAATAACCGCCCTCGCAACGATGGCGCCCTCGCGCAGAATCCCTCACCACCATGGCAGCAACTCCCCACACGTATCTCTCCGTGCCCTACGCCGAAAAAGACCAAGCCAAGGCGCTGGGCGCGAAATGGGACACCTCGCGGAAAAAGTGGTATGTCCCGGCAGGCTTGGACCTGGGCTTGTTCACCCGCTGGAAC
This sequence comes from Methylomagnum sp., assembly GCF_054333355.1. Taxonomy (NCBI): domain Bacteria; kingdom Pseudomonadati; phylum Pseudomonadota; class Gammaproteobacteria; order Methylococcales; family Methylococcaceae; genus Methylomagnum; species Methylomagnum sp. Next base: position 451 of record NZ_JBTEKS010000290.1, read on the forward strand.
AGCGGCGACGCGCCCCCACCGAACGCGAAACCCAGCGCGTCCTCCTCAACCAGCGCCGGATTCGAAACGGGCAAAGCCGTGCCGGGCTTTCGCAGCGAACCCCGGCGCGGGGATTTCATCCCCTATGCCGGCGACGCCCCGCCCTGGGAATGAGTCGGCGGTTCCCCACCATTCCCAAGCTCCCATGACCACCCTGGAAATCGTCATTCCCTTGGCGCTGGGCGGACTCGCCTGGTTCTGGTTCGACAGCTTCGCGGCGCGGGAGGCGGGCCTCCGGGCCGTGCGCCAAGCCTGCGAAGAGGATGAGCTGCAACTGCTCGACGAGACCATCACCCTCGCCAGCCTGAAGCCCCAGCGCAACGAGGAGGGCCGAATGGCCTGGGCGCGGGTGTATGAATTCGAGTTCACCACCACCGGGGACAACCGCCGCCGGGGCCGGGTTCATTTGCTGGGCCATCGGGTGGTGCTGTTGAATATGGGGCCGCGCTTGGTGGCGTCCAATTCAAGGTGGGATTGAATATATACTGCGTTCAGCCACAAACTGAACATCTTGCCCCTTCTCCCTCTGGGAGAGGGTTGGGGTGAGGGGGGATTAGAAAATCCAGGCGGCAGGAGCAGCATCGTCATCTGGACGATCAGCACCATGCCGACCTTGCTGTCGGACAGCGGCCCCAGATAGACCTGGGCGGCGGCAATGCAGCCCCGCCACACGGCGAGGCAGGCCGCCACCCGCCCGCCGTGGGATAGGCGCTGGCGGAACCAGACCAAGGCCCAGGCCACCGCCAACAGGCCCAGTTGCACAGTGAACAAGGGGGGGCCAGCACAGCCAGAAGGCCCGGCTCACGGAAATCGCGGCGGCGGGCGTCACCAACCAGGCGAAGCCCGATATCAGCTCGTTCAGCGTGCGCTCTCGCAGCCCGTCGAAGTCGAACGGGGCGCCAGCTTTTTTTCTTTCATGACGGATCGCGGCCCTAGTGCCGAATATCCGCCGCGTTGCGCTTAGGGCGTGCCACGGGTTCCCAGCCAATCAATCAACTCTTCAACCGGCAGGGTGGCGCCGATCAGCGGACCCTGCATCCGCCCGCACCCGAGGGAACGGGCCAGGGCCATGTCCTCCGGGGTTTCCAGCCCCTTGGCCACGGTCTTGAACGCCAGAATCCGCGCCCGCTCCAGACTCAACGTCAGGAATGAGCGGGAAATTTCGTCGGCGGCGACCCGCAGCGTGTCGCGGCTGAGCTTTAGCTGGCTGAAGCCGATGCGCTTGAGGCGGTCCGGGGACGATCCCTCCGGCCCGAAGTCGTCCAGCGCGAACCGCGCCCCGGTCTTTAACAAGCGTGCGGCCCGGTCCTTGGGCATCCGCTCGAAGGCCATGGCGCCCGCCTCGGAAATTTCCAGAATGACCCGCCCCGCCGACATCTGGGCGGCGCGAAGGCTGGCCTGGATGAATTCGGGCAACTGGGGCTGCATGAGCCAGACTGGCGAGAGGGGCACCGCCACGTCCAAGGGGAATCCCGCCTCCGCCAGTTGGGCGCCGCCAAACAGCGCCTTGCTGAACAGCAGCTCCGACAAGGAGCCGATCAGGTCGTGCCGCTCCGCCAAGGCCAGGAACACGGGGGCGGACACCAAGCCATGCCGAGGGCTTCGCCAGCGGGCCAAGGCCACCACCGCCACGGGCTGCCGACTGACGACGTCCGCCTCGGGCTGGAAAAGCACCTCGAACTCGTCGAGCAGGATGGCTTGGCGGATGTCCTCGGCGGACAGCGGATCATCGGCGACGGCCCTGGGCGGAATCCCCGGAGGCTTGGCCGTGGCGGCCTCGAAGTCCACCAAGGCGGACTCCAACTCCGCAAACAGCGCCCCGGCACCCGACCCGAGACCGCTTCGCGCCACCCGCTCCAATTCCACGGCCAAGCGGGCGAAGCGGTCGGCCCCCAGGCTGCGGCCCGAGGATTTCAGCTTATGCATGATGTCCGCCACCCCGGCGCCATCGCGCCGCCGCAGGCAGCGGCCCGCCTCGCCCAACTCCCGCCAAGCCACGCCGACGAACAAATCAAGCAGTTCCCGCGATGGCTCGATGGCGGCGGCAACGACCGTCGCAGGCTCTGGCCCCGCCCCGGCCAGCCAATGCCGCAGCGTGGCGCCGAGGGTGTCCAGCTCGACGGGTTTGAACAATATCTCGTCCATGCCAGCGGCGCGGCAGGCACCCCGCGCCTCGGGTGCCGCCGAGGCGGTGATGGCGACGATGGGAATGCGCCCGCCCTGGAGACGCTCCTGCTCGCGCACGGCGCGGGCCAGTTCGCGGCCATTCAGTCCAGGCATGTTGAGGTCGGCCAGAATCAGTCCGTAGTGGCCGGTTTGCCAGCGGATCAACGCCTCGTTGCCGTCCCCGACAATGTCGGCGGCGTAGCCCAGCAGTTCAAGCTGCATTCGCAGCACGGTTTGGTTGGGGGGATGGTCTTCCGCCACGAGGATGCGGCGGGGGGAGGAAACGGACGGCGTGCGTGATTCGGCGGCGGCGGGCAGGGCGTCGCCCCACCGCGACCGCGACTCCACACTGGCCTGGGGCGGTGCCAGCCAGGTCTCCACCAGCGCCATCAAAGTCCGGCCCGCCTCCTCAGTTTCCCGGACCTGCGCCCGGCTCGGCTCGTCCAGCCCGGGATTCAGCGCCAGCAATTGGGCATGGCCGAGGATGACGTTCAGCAGCGCCCGCAGCCGGGCACCGCCACCGGCCCGACCGTTCTCAGACGCAGGGTCGGCCTCCGGTGCGTTCATGGGTTATCTCCCCCGCCGGGCCACTGTTTTCTTTTGCATGTGATGCTGGACCACCGGACGCAGGGCCGCGAAGGGGATGGGCTTGGGATACACGGGAAGATCGGGCGGCAGGCCACCCTGGGTCTCGATCTCCTCCGCCGTCAGCCCCGTGACGACGATGATGGCGCCGGGCGCGGGCGCTTGGCGGTAGAGTTGGCGGATCATCTTGAAGCCATCCATGCCGGGCATGGACAGGTCGGCGAGGATTAAATCGGGCGAGTGCCGCCCCGCCAGCATCAAGCCCTCGAAGCCGTCTTCGGCCATCAGCAGGGTGGCGGGCAATTGCCATTCGGAGAACCGGAGCCGGTATAGCTCCCGCTCCACCGGGTTGTCCTCCACAATCAGCACGGTGCTGGGGGGCGGGGCGTTGGCGAAGCCCAGCGAGGCCGATTGCTCGGCCCGCAGCTTGTCCACCGCTTGGCGGGAGATGCGACGGTGCCCGCCAGCGGTCTTCCAGGCGGGCAGCACGCCGGTTTCCACCCACAATTGGATGGTTGTCAAAGCCACCCCCAGCAGCTTCGAGGCTTCCCTGGTGGTTAGAAACTCTGTCTGCTCGTTAAGCATGGTTGAACTATCCAACATTTTTATGATTTTCAATCGTTATATGATTTGGCCGGGAATACAAGCGCCTATTATTGGCGCTTGGAAAATATTTTGCCGCCCTTGAACGCGAGACCCAAACCCCGCCCGCCATGGCGCAATATTCAAAAGTGGCGCATTTTAGCTTAAGGCAGCCGTCTAGTTTTTTGGCAGTACCTGAATTCGCTGAATTTACCGATTCGCGGATGCGCTGCCCCTCACCGGACTCCCGTAGGTCGGACATGTACTCGTGCCCGACGCCATCGCCCGGAAGTCATGTCGGGCATGGAATACATGCCCGACCTACGCGGCTTAAGCATCGCCTTGGGCCGCCCCCCGCTCCGGCAGCCACCGCGCCAGCACTTGGCACAGCAAGTCCCCCACGATGGGCTTGGCGAGATGGTCGTCCATGCCAACGGCCAGACAGGCGTCCCGATCCGCGGGCATGGCGTTGGCGGTCAGGGCGATGATGGGAATGGGCGGCCATTGCCGTTCGGTTTCACGGCTCCGCCAGGCGTGGGTGGTTTCGATGCCATCCAGGTTGGGCATTTGGCGATCCATGAAAACCAGGCCGTAGCGGGCCTCGCCAAGCGCGGCCAGGGCTTCGAGTCCATCGGTGACATCCAAACCAAGGCGCCCCAACATCGCCACGGCCCTTGCGGCTGATGGCGTCGTCCTCCACCAGCAAGGCCCGCCGACCGGCATAATTGGGCAGCGGCGACCATGAAAACACCTTAAGGCAACCTATACTCGAAACAGCCACAAACTGAACTTTTTAATCCCCCCCCCACCCCAACCTCCCTTCGGCCACGCTCAGGACAGGTCTCCCAGAGGGAGAGGGAGCAAGATGTTCAGTTTGTGGCTGAACGCGGTATATATCGACCCGCTGATTCCCATGCCCCTAAATCGCTTAATCTTTGTATGAGCGTTTATACTATCTCAGTCGAATACCGGACAAAACAGCACCCCTTCCGGTTTACGGCCTCCTGAGTAGAATGGCCCCACTCGAATGCGCATCCTGATTGTTGACGATAGCAAAATCAGCCGAAGAACCCTTGAAGCCGTGGCGTCGAACTGGGGATACGAGGTGCTTGGCGCGGACACCGGCGAGGAAGGCTGGGAGATCGTGCAACGGGAATCGCCCCGGCTGGTCATCACCGACTGGATGCTGCCGGCCATGGACGGGCCGACCCTGTGCCGGAAAATCCGGGCCAGCGGTGCCCGGCATTATGTCTACATCATCCTGCTGACCGCCCGCGAGGACAAGCAATCCCTGGTGGACGGCATGGGTGCCGGGGCCGACGACTTCCTACGCAAGCCGGTGGATTTCGAGGAGCTTCGCGCCCGCATCCGCGCTGGCGAGCGGATGCTGAATCTCGAACAAGCCCTGCACCTGCAAAATCAGCGATTGACCGACATGGGCGATCAACTGCGGGCGGCCCACGCCCAGATCGACCGCGACCTGGTCATGGCGGGCAAGATGCAGCAAAACCTTCTGCCCCCGCGCCACACCTTCATCAGCGAGGTGCTGTTCGAACGGATGTACTGCCCCTCGACCCACGTCTCCGGCGACATCATCAACTTCTTCCGGCTCGACGAGCGGCACATCGGCTTCTACACCATCGACGTGGCCGGGCACGGCATCGCCGCCGCCATGATCTCCTTCACGCTCAGCCGACTGCTGGCCCCCGACATCAACCGGGGCTGCCCCTTG
>NZ_JBTEKS010000291.1:0-5550 GCF_054333355.1 Methylomagnum sp.
ATAGGGCGTTTAAGGTGATATATCGGAGGGATGGAGCGGGTGATGGGAATCGAACCCACGTTCACAGCTTGGGAAGCTGTTGTCTTACCATTAGACGACACCCGCCCTGATTTTCAGGGAGGCTAGGTTCTGTTGACATAAGCGCGAAAAGCGCCAGGAAACATGGGCCTACGTTTTTAGGCGCTGCGGCTAACCGTCTGTTCCCAAAACCAATTTTTCCTTACGTCAATAGAGCCTAGAGGATGAACGGGGTTAAATTGTATAACAATTACGGCGGATCGAGAATCGTTTCAAGCCATGCGGCTCGTAAAAATGTTTTGGGTGCCTTCCCAACGCTTTGTGCGGCCTTATCACGAGTCGTTGTCAAGCAAAGCCGTTATCTTCATAACCTGAATCCGGTAAGATTGGATTTTAGCAAAACGCAATCGGGAGATTAAATATGGGTATTGGCATCTGGGAGCTTATGCTCCTTTTTTTGATCGTGCTTCTGTTGTTCGGCACCAAGCGGCTTCGTAACATCGGGGGCGACCTGGGGTCAGCTATCAAGAGCTTCAAGACCGCCATGAGCGAGGGGGATGACGACAAGTCCGGGCGTACCGTCGAAGATGAGTCCGCGCCCGAGAAGAAGGAAAAATCCAGCTAACGGTCCAGCGCCATGTTCGATATAGGTTTTTGGGAGCTGGTCCTGGTCGGCGTGGTGGCCTTGCTGGTATTCGGGCCAGAGCGCTTGCCACGGGTGGCCAGGGAGGCTGCGTTGTGGATGCGTAAAGCCCGCTCTATGGTGGCCTCCGTTAAGTCGGAGATCGATCAGGAATTGCGGTTGGAGGAATTAAAACAATCCCTGCAGGAAGGGAAGAAACGGCTCGAAAGGGATGCCTCGGCCTTCAATAGCGACGAACTCGCGAAGCGGATGATGGCCGCTTCCAGGAATAAGTCCGAGCCTGAGGCCAACCGTGCGGAGCCGAGCCATGAGAAAGAATGAACCTGAGGGGATGGAGGGGTTGGAACTGCCATTCATTTCCCACCTAGTGGAGCTGCGCGACCGGCTGATCCGCTGCATTGTGGTCGTCACCCTGATTTTCGCCGGGATGTCGTTCAAGGCCAACGAAATCTACGCCTATCTGGCGGGGCCGCTGACCAAACACATGCCGCCGGGGGGGCAGATGATCGCTATCGGTGTGGCCTCGCCGTTTCTTGCCCCGTTGAAGCTGACGCTGGTGGCGGCGGTGTTCGTGGCGATTCCCTTCATCCTTTATCAAGCTTGGGCCTTCATCGCTCCTGGACTCTACCAGCACGAGCGGCGTTTCGCTTTGCCGCTGCTGGTGGCAAGCATCTTTTTGTTCTACGCCGGGATGGCGTTCGCCTATTTCGCGGTGTTCCCGATCATCTTCCAATTCATGATTATGACCGCGCCCGTCGGCGTGGCGGTGATGACGGACATCAATCAGTACATGGATTTCGTGCTGACCCTGTTCTTCGCCTTCGGCATTTCCTTCGAAGTGCCGATTGCCACCATTCTGCTGGTAGCGACGGGGATTGCCACGCGGGAAACCATCGCCGACAAGCGTCCCTATGCCATCGTGCTGGCCTTCGTCATTGGCATGGTGCTGACGCCGCCCGACGTGGTCTCGCAAACCATGCTGGCGGTGCCGATTTGGCTGCTGTTTGAACTGGGGCTGGTGTTCTCCCGCTTCTTCACACCCCGGCGGCGGGCGGAAATCGACCACTTGCCCGATGCGTGACGGGCCATGGATTCCGATTCGTCGGCGCCCGGCCTGATTTTTCTCTTCACTGATTTCGGTGCTGAGGGTCCGTATCTCGGCCAGATGGAAGCCGTGTTACGGATGAACGCGCCGGGGGTGCCGGTCATCAATTTGGTCAGCAACGCGCCGTGCGGAGACCCGCGCCACAGCGCCTACCTGCTCGCCGCTTTAAGCCGCCACTGCCCGCCGGACAGTGTAATTCTCGGCGTGGTTGATCCGGGCGTGGGCGGCGAGCGTCTCCCCGTCGTGCTACAGGAGGACGGGCGCTGGTTCGTCGGGCCGGACAATGGCTTGTTCAACACCGTCGCCGCGCAAGCCTCGCGGGTTGAATGGCGGGTCATCGACTGGCGACCGGATACCTTATCGGCCAGTTTTCACGGGCGGGATTTATTCGCTTCCATCGCGGCGCGTATCGCCCGGAATGATTTCACCTGGGGTCAAGTTTGGCAGGGACCGGATTTACAGGACTGGCCCGCCGACTTGGCCGAAATCATCTACATCGACCATTACGGCAACGCCATCACCGGGCTGCGCTATCGGGCTGAATTGGATGGGCAGGTGCTGTGGGTGAATGGCCGGAGCATCCCGCAGGCTTCCACTTTTTGTGAGGTCGGTGAAGGGCAGGCGTTCTGGTATCGCAATTCGATGGATTTGGTGGAGGTGGCGGTCAACCGGGACCGGGCCGACCGTTGTTTAGGATTGGTTGTCGGTATGCCCATCCATCTGGCGTAAAAATCGTGCTTGTAGGTCGGGCTTAAGCCCGACCTACAGAGGCGTTGCATAAAAAACCCCGCCACTCAGGACGGGGTTTTTTTAGACCGGGTGAAACTCGGCTTACTTGATTTTCACCAATTCCTTGCCATCGCTCTCGAAGTGGCAAATGCCGGCGGCGAAATAGCCGCATTCTTCCGACTGTTCCACCTTGGCGCCGTTTGGGCTGAGCTTGATGTTCAGCGAGCAATAACGGGCCTCGCCCTCGATCTGCTTCCGCATCACCAGTTCGGTTTCGTTCACGGCCTTGGCTTCGCCTGACACCTCGGCGGAGCAAGGCTTCTGGCCTTGTTCGGAAGCGTTGGGTTCGAAGTTCACGTCCATGGCAACGGTCACGTCATCGCCGATTTTGGTGATCTTCAGATGATGGACGTGGTTGTCGTCGCGCAGCAGGTAATGATCCGTGGACGCGAACGCGCTGCCGGACACGATCAGGGCCAAGCCTAAGAACAAGCTTCTTTTCATGGTTTTTCCTCGTTTTGTTATTGAATGGATTAGTCGCGCAGCAATTCGTTGATGCCGACCTTGCCACGGGTCTTTTCGTCCACCTGCTTGATGATGACCGCGCAGTACAGGCTGTGGCTGCCATCCTTCGCCGGTAGGTTGCCGGACACCACCACCGATCCGGCGGGGATGCGCCCGTAGGTGATTTCGCCGGTCATGCGATTGTAAATCTTGGTGCTTTGGCCGATGTAGACGCCCATCGAAATGACCGAGCCTTCCTCGACCACCACGCCTTCGACCACTTCCGAACGGGCACCGATGAAGCAGTTGTCTTCGATGATGGTGGGGCCGGCCTGCAAGGGTTCCAGCACGCCGCCGATACCGACGCCGCCGGAGAGGTGAACGTTCTTGCCGATTTGGGCACAGGAGCCGACCGTGGCCCAGGTATCGACCATAGTGCCGGAGTCGACGAAAGCGCCGATGTTGACGAAGGAGGGCATCAGCACCACGTTCGGGCCGATGTAGGAACCTCGCCGCACCACCGCGCCCGGCACGGCGCGAGCGCCTTGGGCTTTGAATTCTGCTTCGCCGAACTGGGCGAACTTGGGTTCCACTTTGTCGTAGTAGCGGCAGTCGCCTTCGCCCATGACGCGGTTGTCGTTGATGCGGAAGGACAGCAGCACGGCCTTTTTGAGCCACTGGTTGACGACCCACTGATGACCGTCGATCTTCTCGGCCACGCGGCGCTGGCCGCTGTCGAGAAGGTTCAGGGATTCGTTGATGGCTTCGCGGATTTCCGCGCTGACGGACGTGGGGGAGACTTCGGCGCGGTTTTCGAAGGCTTGGTTGATGATGGTTTCGAGATTCGACATGGGTTTTAGCTTAGGGTTAATGACAAGGATAAATAGGGATAAACAGGCTTTTAATGCCGCATAAAATCAACAATCCGCCGGGCGGCTTCCACACATTCCCCCAGCGAAGCCACCAACGCCAGCCGCACATGATTGCGGCCCGGATTCACTCCGTGAGCTTCGCGGGACAGATAACTTCCCGGCAGCACCGTGATATGGGTTTGAGCGAACAGGGCGCGGGCGAATTCCTGATCGTCCACCGGCGTCTTGGGCCACAGATAAAACCCCGCCGGAGGCACCGCCACATCCAGCACATCCTTCAGAATGCCGTGGACCGCCGCGAATTTCTCCCGATACAGCGCCCGGTTTTCCACGACATGGCTTTCATCCTGCCATGCGGCGAGGCTGGCTTGCTGCACCGGCAGGGACAGGGCGCAGCCGTGATAGGTGCGGTACAGCAGGAATTTCGCGAGGATGGCCGCATCTCCGGCGACGAACCCGGACCGCAACCCAGGCGCGTTGGAGCGCTTGGACAAGCTGTGGAACACCACGCACCGCTCGAACGCCGTATTGCCCATGGCGTGGGCGGTCTGTAGCAGGCCCGGCGGCGGCGCCGATTCATCCAAGTAGAGCTCGGAATAGCACTCGTCGGACGCGATGATGAAACCGAACCGCGCCGACAATTCAATCAGCTTGCGGTGGGTTTCCGTGCCGATGACCGCCCCGGTGGGATTGCCCGGCGAACAGATATACAGCAACCGGCACCGCGCCCACACCGCGTCCGGCACGGCGTCGAAATCCGGTAGATAGCCCGTCTCGCGGGTGGTGTTCAGGAAATACGGCTCGGCCCCGGCCAGCAGGGCCGCGCCTTCGTAAATTTGGTAAAACGGATTCGGCATCAAAACCAGCGCCCGCTCGCTGGGGTCCAGAACGGCCTGGGCGAAGGCGAACAGCGCCTCGCGGGTGCCGTTGCAGGGCAGGACGTGCCGTTCCGCATCCACCGCGCCTTCCGGCAATTGAAACCGCCGCGTCAGCCACTCGGCGATGGTTTGCCGCAATTCCGGGATGCCCTTGGTGGCCGGATAGTTGCTGAGTCCGCTCAGGTTGGCGGTCAGGGCATCGGCGATGAAGCGGGGCGTGGGGTGCTTGGGTTCGCCGATGGACAGGGCAATGTGGGAAAGTTCCGCCGGAGGCTGAATCCCCGCCTTGAGCTTCGCCAGCTTCTCGAAAGGGTAGGGCTGTAATTTGTCCAGGTTGGGATTCATTTAACCGCGCCAGGCCAGTTTGGATTCCAGGAACGGCACCACCTCTCCCAACGGGATTTCGATGGCGGCGGCGTCGCGACGGCCCTTGTATTCGACACGGCCCGTATCCAGCAGGCGGTCGCTGATGACGATCCGGTGCGGAATGCCGACCAGTTCCAAATCGGCGAACATAACGCCGGGACGGGCCTTGCGGTCGTCGAACAGCACATCCAAACCGGCTTCCTTCATGGTTCGGTACAGATGCTCGGCGGCTTCCCGTAGGCGCTCGGAGGTCTGCATGTTGATGGGCGCCAACGCCACCTGGAAGGGCGCCAAGGCTTCCGGCCAGATGACGCCGCGCTCGTCATGGTTCTGCTCAATGGCGGCGGCCACCACCCGCGACACGCCGATGCCGTAACAGCCCATAATCAGCACTTGGTGCTTGCCTTCCTCGTTCAGCACCGTGGCCTGCATGGC
>NZ_JBTEKS010000292.1:0-5550 GCF_054333355.1 Methylomagnum sp.
CGCTCACCTATGGCGTCGAGGTCGGCAACGTCTATTCCGCCTCGGTGTATCTGGCCCTGTGCGGCGTGATTGATAACGCCCGCATCAACAGCCCCAAGCGGATCGGGCTGTTTTCCTACGGCTCGGGCTGCTCCTCCGAGTTCTACAGCGGCATCATCACCCCGCGCTCCAAGGCCAAGCTGGCGACCCTGGGCGTCGACGCGGCATTGCGCCGCCGCCATGGCCTCAGCATGACCGAGTACGAAGCAATCCTCGACCACAACGCCGAATGGCGGTTCGGCATCAAGAACAAAGTCGTGGAAACCGACCGCTTCGCCGCCATTTATAACCGCCAAGTGGCGGGGCGCGGGCTGCTGGTGTTGCGGCAGGTCGATAACTATCACCGCGAATACGAGTGGAGCTGAAGGCCATGTTTGAAACCTTGGAGGTTCGGGAAACGCCCTTCGGCCTGCGGCTCCGCATCAACCGGCCCGATAGCCAGAACAGCATCAACCGGCAATTGCTGCTGGACCTGAATCAAGCCCTGGACCTCGCGGAACGCGACCGCAAGCGCCGGGTGGTGATTCTGGAAGGCTTGCCCGGTGTGTTCTGCACCGGCATGGATTTCCGCGAAGTGAACCGCGCCAATCCGGCGGATCCCGGCGCGGGCGATGAATCCGCCAACCGCGATTACCTCAACGTGCTGAAGCGCTTCACCACCATCCCGAAGTTCGTCATCGCCGCCGTGGACGGCAAGGTCATCGCCGGGGGCGTGGGTTTCGCCGCCGCTTGCGACTTGGTGTTCGCCACGGGGCGGTCCAGCTTCCACCTGTCGGAAATGCTGTGGGGCTTGCTGCCCGCCTGCGTCACGCCGTTCCTGATCCGCCGGATCGGCTTCCAACAAGCCTACGCCATGACCCTGACCACCCAGACCGTCACCGCCCAGCGTGCCCACGAGATTCATCTGGTGGACGAACTGGCCGACGATTTGGACGAGGCCATCCGCCGCCGGATGTTGCGGCTGTCCTGCATCGACGAGGACACCGTCCGCGACTGCAAAGCCTATTTCCGCAAGATGTGGATACTCACCGAAGCGATGGAGCAGACCGCCGTGGGTGAAATCACCCGGCTGGTCGCCACGCCCAAGGTGCGGGACAACATCAGGAATTTCCTTGAACACCAGCGGTTCCCGTGGGAATCGCCTTGACCGCCGGAACCGCCCATGACCAAGGTCGTTAATCTCAGCTATGTCCGCGAGCATATCGCGGTGGTGGAACTGGCCGACCGCGCCTCCCGCAACACCTTCTCGCCCGCCTTCATCGCCGGGGTGGAGGACGCCTTCCGGGACATCGCCGCCAATCCCGCCGCCAAGTGCGTGATGGTCCACGGCTTCGACAATTATTTCTGCTGCGGCGGCACCCAGGAGGAATTGCTGGCCATCTTCCACGGGCGGCATAAATTCGATGAGTCTTCTTTCTTCCGGGCGCTGCTGGATTGCGAACTGCCCACCATCTCGGCCATGCAGGGCCACGCCTTGGGCGGCGGGCTGGTGTTCGGTTGCTATGGGGATTTCATCCTGATGGCCGACCGTTGCCTCTACAGCGCCAACTTCATGAAATACGGCTTCACCCCCGGCATGGGCGCGACCCACATCCTGCCCAAGAAATTCGGCACGCTGCTGGGGACGGAAATGCTGTTCACCGCCCGCAACTACCACGGCGGGGAATTGCGGGAACGGGCCATCCCGGTGCGCGTCCTGCCGCAGAACGAAGTCATCGGCGAGGCCATGGCCCTGGCGGAACACCTTATTGACAAGCCCGTGACGTCTTTAAAGCTGTTGAAACGGCGGCTGGCGGCGGAAACCCGCGCCCTCCTGCCCGGCGTCATCACCGAGGAACTAGCGATGCACGAGGTTTCGTTCAGGCTGCCGGAGGTCGAGCAGCGCATTTATTCGATGTTTGGGAAGTAAGGCCATGCGGGTTGAAACCCTCGACCTCACCATGAGCCATGTGGGCCTGGGCGCACTCAACGAATATGCCGCCCTGGTGCTGTTCGCCAATGCCCACAGCCGCCGTCTCGTGGAGGGCACCGGACTCAAGCCCGATGGCATCGCCGACAACCAGGGGCGCTTGCTCTATCCCGCCTATTACCACACCCATCTGACCGTGCCGCCGCAGCGGCCCCTGGGCAGCTTCAAGGTGTGGGATCGGGTGTCGGTGGGAGTCGATGTGACCCGGTTCGGGAAGACCCTGTTGCAATCCCGCTATGCGCTGGGCGAGGCAGGCGCGGTGCCCGAGGATACGAGCCAATGGACGCCGGAAACCCTACCCTGCATGGCAGCCCACAGCGTGTTCGTGGTGGACGCCAGCGAGAACCTGGGGCCGAAGCGCCGGGTGGCGACGCCCGCCAAGGACCGGGTGGCCGCGTTGCCGCCGATCACCACGCCGCCCGCCGCCATCGAGCGGGCCAACCGGATTCGGGCGGCGGGCTTTGGCCTCGCGGACAATCTGGCGCGGGATGATTCCCCGTTCGCTTACGAGGTGGCGATGATCCGCGATGTTTATCCCGGACACGGCATGATCTTCGCTAGGTTCTGCGAAATCATGGCCCACGGCGAGCAACGCTATCTGGCGGAACGGCTCTCACCCGGCCTGCCACGGGACGCGCTGGATTGCGTCGAGTTGTTGGAGCGGGAAATTTTCTACTACGGCAACGGCTTCGAGAGCGAGACCGTGGACATCCGCGTGAAGGCCGCCTTCGAGACCTGCCCGGCGGATTTCCACGGCGACAATCCCCAGGTGGTGTCCGCCGGGCGGCTGGCCTTCGAAACCAGCCTGTACCGGCGGCGGACCCGCGAACTGCTGGCCGTGGGCCATGCCAAGAAATGGCTGGCGGTGCCCACCTCCGCCCAGGAACTCGCTTTCGACATCACCAGAATCACTTCCGCCTATTCGGCGCAACCACAGAGGAGTCCACCCCAGTGACGGCAGCATCCACCATCCAAGCGGCAGTCTACCGGACCCTCCGGGAGATTCAGGAAAAGTCCAACAAGCGGCGGGTCGAACTCGACGACGGGCTGAACCTCGTCCATGACCTAGGGTTTGCTTCCCTGGACCTGGCGCAATTGGTCGCCATTCTGGAAATGGAACTGGATTTTGACCCCTTTTCGGAAGGCGCGTCCATTGAGGAATTGAAGACCGTCGGCGACGTGTGCCGGGTCTACGGCGGCGCGGCGGGCTGAGGTCATGGACTTCCTGCTGGAACGCCTGGCCCGGCACGGTGCCGCGCCTTTCATCGCGGGGCCGGAGGGGGAGCGGTCTTATGCCGACCTGCTCCGCGACATCGACGCTTGGCGGGGCCGCCTCGCCGCACAGGGCATTGAGCCTGGACAGGGCGTGGCTTTAGCCACCGATTACGGACCCGACTCCATCGCCCTATTACTGGCCCTGCTGCTCAACCGCAACGTGGCCGTGCCGCTGGGCAGCCAGACCGGCGAGGCTCGGCAAAAGCTGCTGACCGAGGCCCGCGTGGTCGGCTGCTTCAACCGCTCCGAAGCCGGGGCGTGGGACTACGAGCCGCTGCCATCGCCCGAAGATCATCCCCTGCTAACCCAACTCCGCGTGCTGGGCGAACCGGGGGCCATCATCTTCACCTCGGGCAGTTCCGGCACGCCCAAAGCGGCCCTGTTGCGCCCTGCTCGGCTGGCGGAAAGCTTCCTGAGCAAGAAGCCCAACACCCACCGCACCCTGACCTTCCTCAAGATGGACCACATCGGGGGACTCAACACCCTGTTCTCCATCCTGATGGGCGGCGGCACCATCGTCACCAGCGCCGCCCGCAGCCCCGACGACATCTGCCGCACCATTGAGCTGCACCGGGTCGAACTGCTGCCCACCACGCCGACCTTCCTCAATATGCTCATCCTGTCCGACGCCCGCCAGCGACATGACCTGTCATCCCTCAAGCTCATCACTTACGGCACCGAGCCCATGCCGGTTTCCACCCTGAAAGCCGTGGCGCGGGCTTTCCCCGATGTGGCGTTCAAGCAGACTTACGGGCTGACCGAGTTGGGCATCATGGCCACCCAGTCGAAGGACACCGAATCCACCTGGATGAAGGTCGGCGGCGACGGCGTGGAAACCCGCGTGTTGGACGGCGTGTTATGGATCAGGGCGGCGACGGCCATGCTGGGTTATCTCAACGCGCCGTCGCCGTTCGACGACCAGGGTTGGTACAACACCGGCGATTCGGTCGAGGTGGATGGGGACTATCTGCGGGTGCTGGGGCGCAAGCAGGAACTCATCAACGTGGGCGGCGAGAAGGTCCATCCCGCCGAAGTGGAGAACGTGCTGCTGGAAGTGCCCAACATCACCGGGGCGGTGGTGCAGGGCAAGCGCAACCCGGTAACGGGGCAAATCGTGGTCGCCACCGTGAACCTGGAACACGAGGAGAGCAAGGCCGCGCTGGAACGGCGGATTCACGCGCACTGCGCCACCCGCCTGGAGAAATACAAGATTCCCTCGCTGATCTTCGTGTCCACGAAGAGCCTGATGGGGGAGCGATTCAAGCAGGTTAGATCGGCATGAACGAAACGACAGAGGTCCAGCGCCGGACGGTGCTTATCAGCGGCGGCAGCCGGGGGCTGGGGCAGGCCATCGCGGAACATTTCCTGGCGGCGGGCGACGCCGTGGCTACCTACAGCCGCTCGGAAAGCGAATTCACCCAGCGGGCGCAACGCGAGTGGGGCGACCGCTTCCTGTGGGAAGCCGTGGACGGCGGGGACTCCGAAGCCCTCAAGCGGTTCGTGCGGACCGTGGAGAAACGCTTCGGCGGCATCGACGTACTGGTCAACAACGCGGGTGCCGCCTTGGAACAACTGCTGCCCATGACCGCCCCCGCCGACATCGACCGAAATCTCCAACTCAACCTGAATTCGGCCATCCACCTGTCCCGGTTGGTGTCCCGCATCATGCTGCGCGGCGAGGGCGGGGTCATCATCAATATCGGCTCGATCCTGGGTGCGCGGGGCAGCACCGGCAGCGCCGTGTACAGCGCCGCTAAGGCCGGGCTGGAAGGACTCACCCGCAGTCTGGCGCGGGAGCTTGGCCCCAAGAACATCCGGGTCAATGTGGTATCGCCGGGCTTCCTCGCCACCCAGATGACCGAGGGCATGAGCCAGGACCAGAAAACCCGCATCGTCCGCCGCACTCCGCTGGGACGCTTGGGCGGTGTGGAGGACGTGGTGGGCGTGGTCGCCTTCCTGGCCTCTCCGGCGGCGGCGTTCATCACCGGGACGACCCTGGTGGTGGATGGCGGGTATACCTGTTGAAAATTTATGTGTCGGACTTTAGTCCGACCCTGCCATTTTGCTCTTTTGGCCCAGAGTCGGGCTAAAGCCCGACCTACATCTGGGCCGTGACAGAAATAAATACAAAAACCTTTCCATTCATCCCGAAGGCGGAAACCAAAGTGAACGAAGCAGAGCCTGTTGATCGGGCCGTTTCCATCTGTGACGATCCGGCGCCCTTCCTGCGCGGAATGCTGGCCCGCTTATTGGGCCGTCGCGAGTCC
>NZ_JBTEKS010000293.1:0-5550 GCF_054333355.1 Methylomagnum sp.
GGTGGGTTAGGCGCACATCCGGCAAGCCACGCCACCGATATTGAGTTTGCCGTGCGCCGTAACCCACACCGACGGGGATATTAGATTTCTCGTGGCGTGCGCCTAACCCACCCTACGAATCGCCGGATTCACGCCCGCAAAAAACGTCGCCCACCCGCAATCCAACGCTGACAGGCCGGGTTGGCTTGGCTATGCTGTCGCCATTCAGCCCACTCCCCAACCCGGCCATCACCCCATGTCATACCGCACCCTGACCCTGCTCGCCGCCGCCGTCTTACTGAGCGCCTGCACCTCCCATACGCCCAGCAGCCCGCCCCCGGCCAAGCCGTCGGCGAATCAGCCCGCGAATCCAGCGGCCCCGGCCAACCCCGCCGCGCCCGAGCCGGAAACCCCGGTTCAACCCGGCATCGCCGACCGGGCCGATGTCCGCGCCTTCGTCGGCGAGATGAGCCGCAAGCATGGCTTCGATAGCCGCGAATTGCTCCGCGCCTTCGACCAAGCGGCCATCCAGCCCGCCATCCTGGACGCCATGGGCAAGCCCTTCGAGGCCAAGCCTTGGCACACCTACCGCAAGCTGTTCCTGACCGACAAGCGCATCCAGGGCGGGCTGGACTTCAAGGCCCAGCACGCCGACGCCCTCGCCCGGGCCGAGGCCCGCTATGGCGTCTCGCCCGAGATCATCACGGCCATCATCGGCATCGAGAGCAGCTACGGCCAGCGGCCCGGCAAGTACAAAGTCATCGACTCGCTGTCCACGCTGGCCTTCGCCTATCCGAAGCGGGCGGCGTTCTTCCGCGGCGAACTGGAGCAATTCCTGCTGCTGTGCCGGGAGGAAGGCATGGATTATCTGAGTCCGCTCGGCTCCTACGCGGGCGCGATGGGAATGCCGCAGTTCATGCCGTCCAGCTACCGCAAGCTGGCGGCGGATGGCGATGGCGATGGTCGCCGGGACATCTGGAACAACCCCGCCGACGCCATCGCCAGCGTGGCCTATTACTTCGCCAAGAACGGCTGGCGCACCGGCGAACCCATCGCGGTGCCCGCCTTCGTCAGCGGTTCCGGCTGGCAGGGCTTGGCGAGCAAGAACCCCAAGCCGTCTCGCAGCCTCGCCGAACTGGCCTCGCTGGGCGTGACGCCCACCGAGGCCGTGCCCGGCAATCCCAAGGGGGCGCTGGTGCAATTGGACGGCGAATCCGGCCCGGCCTATTGGGTCGCGTTTCAGAACTTCTCCGCCATCATGCGCTACAACCACAGCCCGCTGTACGCCATGGCGGCGTATGAGGTGAGCCGGGCCTTGGCGACAGGCCGCTGAGCCTGCCGTAGGTCGGGCATGTACTCATGCCCGACTAAGCCTCCCGGCATCGGAATCTACAGCGCAAATCCCGTAGGTGGCGGATTTGAAACGGTTTGTCGCCAAATTTCCGCCCGCCCCCGCGTGCTACAATGCGCCCCATTTTTTCCCGAACCCGCCCGCAGGCCCACCGCCGTGAAATCAAGCCCGTTCATTCCATTTTGCTTACTAGCCCTGTTTCTTTTCGTCCGCACCGGCCTGGCCGCCGACGCGCCGGTCATCCCCGCCGCGCCGGAGGTTGGCGCGAAAGCCCATATCCTGATGGACTTCAACAGCGGGCGAGTGCTGGCCGAGAACAACGCGGACCAGAAACTCGAACCCGCCAGCCTGACCAAGATCATGACCGCCTACGTGACCTTCCGGGAGCTTGCCAAGGGCAATCTGCACCTGGACGACATGGTGACGGTGAGCGAGAAGGCGTGGCGCACGGAAGGCTCCCGCATGTTCGCCCAGGTCGGCGCGAAGATCGCGGTGGAGAATCTGCTCAAGGGGATGATCGTGCAGTCGGGCAACGACGCCAGCGTGGCGCTGGCCGAGCATATCGCCGGGGACGAGGCGGTGTTCGCCCAGATGATGAACGAGAACGCCAAGCGGCTGGGCATGACCAACACCCACTACAAGAACAGCATGGGCCTGCCCGACCCGGAGCATTACGCCACGGCCCGCGACCTCGCCGTCCTGACCCGCGCCATGATCGCGGAGTTCCCGGAATACTATAAATGGCACGCCATCAAGGAGTTCATGTTCAACAACATCAAGCAGATCAACCGCAACAAGCTGTTGTGGCGCGACCCCACCGTGGACGGCGTGAAGACCGGCCACACCGAGGGCGCGGGTTATTGCTTGGTGACCTCCGCCATGCGGGACGGGATGCGGCTGGTTTCGGTGGTGCTGGGGACGAAAAGCGACAACGAGCGGGCCAATTCCAACCAAGCCTTGCTCAATTACGGCTTCCGTTTCTACGAGACCCGCCAGCTCTATAAAGCCAACGAGAAGCTGGCCGAGGCACGGGTGTGGAAAGGCGCGGAATCCAAAGCCCCCGCGGGCTTGAGGCAGGACTTCGCGGTGACGTTCCCCCGGGGTCAGTACGCCAACCTCAAGGCCGGGATGGAGATCGGCACCGACGCCACCGCCCCTGTCAAACAGGGCGACAAGCTGGGCGTGGTCAAGGTCATGTACAACAACGAAGTGGCCGCTCAGCAAGACCTCGTGGCGTTGCAGGCGGTGGAAGAAGGCGGGATTTTCCGGCGCCTGTATGATCGGGTGCTGATGATGTTCAAGAAATAGGATTTAGGAGCGGCAAGCGCATGGCACAAAACACGAACCCGGTTTACCTGAACGGCACGTACCTTCCGCTGAGCGAGGCCAAGGTGCCGGTGCTGGACCGGGGCTTCTTATTCGGGGACGGCGTGTACGAAGTCATCCCGGTGTATGGCGGGAGGGCGTTCCGGCTGGACGAGCATTTGCGGCGGCTGGACCGGAGTCTTGAAGGCATCCGCATGGTGTCGCCCCTGTCCGATGGCGAATGGGCCGACATTTTCACCCGGCTGATCGACGGACCCGGCGACCAGTACATCTATTTGCAGGTGACACGCGGCGCGGCCTCCAAGCGCGACCACGCCATCCCGCCGGAGATCGAACCCACGGTGTTCGTGATGTGTTCGCCCATCGCGCCGATTCCGGCGGAGGGCATCCGCACCGTCACCGTGCCCGACATCCGCTGGCACTGGTGCCACATCAAGGCCATCACCCTCCTGTCCAACGTGCTGCTGCGGCAGGAGGCGGTGGACCGGGGCGCGGCGGAAGCCATCCTGGTGCGGGACGGCTGGGTCACGGAAGGCGCGGCCAGCAATATCTTCATCGTGAAGGATGGCGTGGTCATCACGCCGCCCAAGGGCCATGAAATCCTGCCCGGCATCACCCGCGATTTGGTGCTGGAACTGGCGCCGGTCCATGGCATCCCCGC
The DNA here is from genome assembly GCF_054333355.1 of Methylomagnum sp. Taxonomy (NCBI): domain Bacteria; kingdom Pseudomonadati; phylum Pseudomonadota; class Gammaproteobacteria; order Methylococcales; family Methylococcaceae; genus Methylomagnum; species Methylomagnum sp. The sequence continues at coordinate 3,318 of NZ_JBTEKS010000293.1, forward strand.
CGAGGAACGCAATTTCCGCCTGGAAGAACTGCAAGCCGCCGACGAAATCTGGATGACCAGCTCCACCCGCGAAATCCTGCCGGTCATCGAACTGGACGGCGCGCCCGTCAGCCATGGCAAGCCCGGCCCGGTCTGGCAGAAGATGCAAGGCTATTACCAAGCCTATAAGCAGGGCTTGCGGGAGGCTCCAAGCTCGGTTTAAACCCTATCGCCCATAGTTATAGGATGGGTGGAGCTTCGCGGAACCCATCATGCCGATGTCACCAATGCACGATGGGTTCCGCTGCGCTTCACCCCATCCTAATTATGGCTGTATGACCCACCAGGAGAACCCCATGACCACCGCCAGCCCCGAAGAAACCCCGCTCAAGTTCCCCAGCGAGTTTCCCATCAAGGCGTTCGGCCACAGCCGCGAGGGTTTCGATGGCTTGGTGGTGGCCATCGTCCGCCGCCACGCGCCCCATCTGGGCGAAGGCGCCGTCGCCAGCCGCCCCAGCAAGGGCGGCAAATACACCTCGGTCACAGTGACCATCCAGGCCCAAAGCAAGGCCCAGCTCGACGCGATTTATCAAGACCTGACGGCCTGTCCCGAGATCGTCATGGCGCTTTGATAGGGTCGGGCGGGGCCGGACGCCTCGCCCGACCGACCGCCCCTCCCGGCGCCCACGCGGCGGCGGCTCGTTCCACCGAATCAGCCGAACGGATGAACCCATGCCCCTGGCCGAACCGATCACCACCTCTCCCGAAGAGCATTTGCAGCAGCACCTCCAAGAGGTGATCGAGTTGCTGCGCAAGCAGAAGCTTGAGGAGACCATCGTCCAGCATCAGGCCATGCCCCACCACGACTTGGTGGAAACGCTGCTGCACAAGCGCTATCAGGCGGCGCTCAAGCAAAAACTGGACGCGCTGCACTCCGCCGACATCGCCTACATCCTGGAAGCCCTGCCGCTAGAGCAGCGCCTGGTGGTGTGGAGCTTGGTGGAGCCGGATCAGGACGGGCCGATCCTCTTGGGCGTGTCCGACGCGGTGCGCGAGACGCTGATCTCGGACATGAACACCGAGGAGTTGCTGTCCGCCACCGAGCAACTGGACACCGACGAAATCGCCGACCTCGCGCCGGACCTGCCGGAAGAGGTGTTGCAGGAGCTGCTGGAGAACCTCAACGACCAGAACCGCCAGCGGCTCCAATCGGTGCTGGCGTCCGAGGAGGACACCGTGGCGGCCTTGATGGATTTCGGCATGGTCGCCATCCGCGAGGACATCACCCTGGGCGTGGTGCTGCGTTATCTGCGGCGGCGCGGCGACTTGCCCGAGCATACCGACAAGCTGTTCGTGGTGGACGAGGACAACGTGCTGAAGGGCGTGCTGCCCCTCAAGCGCCTGTTGACCAACAACCCGGACAAGCCGGTGTCCGAGATCATGGCGAAGGACTTGGTGTACTTCCATATCGACGACGACGCCGAGGACGCCGCCCGCGCCTTCCAGCGTTACGACCTGTTCTCCGCGCCGGTGGTGGACCGGGAACACCGGCTGCAAGGCCGGTTGGGCATCGACGCCATCGTGGACCACATCCGCGAGAAATCCGACGAGGAACGGCTGGCCGAGGCGGGCTTGCTGGAGGAAGAAGACCTGTTCTCCGGCGTGTGGAAGAGCGCCAAGAACCGCTGGTTCTGGCTGGCGATCAATCTCGTCACCGCTTTCGCCAGCACCCGCGTCATCGGCATTTTCGAGGACACCATCGTCCAGATCGTCGCGCTGGCCTCGCTCATGCCCATCGTGGCGGGCATCGGCGGCAACACCGGCAACCAGACCAGTATGCTCATCGTCCGCTCCCTGGCGCTGGGGCTGATTAATCCCGGCAATGTCCGGCGGCTGATTATCAAGGAATTGGGCATCGGTCTCCTCAACGGCCTGATGTGGGGTTCGGTGCTGGGCCTGCTGGCCTATGGGCTGTACCGAGATGTGGAACTTGGGCTGGTGATGGCGAGCGCCACCCTGTTGAATCTGGTGGTGGCCGCCATCATGGGACTGGCGATACCGCTGGTCCGCAATCGGCTGGACATGGACCCGGCGGTGGGCACCAGCGTGTTGCTCACGGCCATGACCGACGGCATGGGGTTCTTTATCTTCCTGGGATTGGCGACGGTGTTTTTAAAATAACCCGTGGGGTGGATTAGGCACACATCATGAAAGGCTTGATATTCCCATCGTTCCCACGGTCTCCGTGGGAACG
>NZ_JBTEKS010000294.1:0-5528 GCF_054333355.1 Methylomagnum sp.
GCCGCTATGCCGATATTTACAATCACGCCATCCCCCAGCGGGCGCTGGGTCATGTCGCCCCCATTAACGCCCTCGCCGAATGGCGCGAGAGAAAGCCAGAATTATTCGTTTCGGCGGTAGACAATCTCACGGGTCTTGACATCTACTTGATCTATCGGGCGAATGGAGAGAGAACCTATCAAATGACATCAATTTAGAAATAAATAGGCAACCAACAACGAAACGCCCGAAATCCATTTCAACATGCGGCCATGAAAGCATTACTATTTTTTGCTTTGTAAGCCCTTGGACCGAACATGATCCAAACTCAGCTTTGATGTCCACCAGAGCAATTATGCTCATTAATAATGATGAGCGGCGCATGTTGCTTGAGCTTTTCTACTCAGAAACTGGCGTCCTCAAAAATTTAGATTGGCAATGGGTAGAGAAAAAAGATATCCCTCTAAAAGAGCTTGAAAAGTTGCAGGTGCATTCTGAGGAAATACGCAAGAAACGTATTTCCAATAAAGTAAAACAATCCGGCAAAATTGGAAGAAATGATTCGTGCCCATGTGGTAGCGGTAAAAAATTTAAGAAGTGTTGCTCCAACCGCTCCTAGTTGATCGTTCCCACGCTCCGGCGCGGGAACGATGAAAAACTAGAAGGTTTGGAAAAGGAACTTGGCCTGGAATATTGAGTTTTCCAAACTCATCGCCAACCCACCGCAAAACCATGAGGTTTTCCCATGTACACCGTAATCAAAGGCATATACGAAAACGGTGAACTAACCCTCGAAGAAACCCCGCCCACCCGACAGCGCGTCGCGGTCATCGTAACATTCATGGAAGAACAAACCCAAACTCAACCCCGCCGCCGCCCCGGCAGCTTATTACGGCTGGGACAGAAAGAAGGAAAGGTTTACCGATTACCCGACGACTTTAATAATCAACGAGAGGAACTCAACCCATGATTACCATCACCCTCCCCGAACAAACCGAAAAGCACTTCGCCGAACTCGCCGAAAAAGCGGGTAAAACCACCGCCGATCTGGCATTACAAGCGCTGCTCGAAAAAATGGAAGACTTGGAAGATATTTACCTAGCCGAACAACGGCTGGAAGACCTACGCGCCGGGCGCAGCGAAACCGTATCATTAGAGGACGTGATGAAAGAATATGGCCTGGAAAATTGAACTGGAAAAAGCCGCCAGACGCGACTTGGCCGAGTTGGATACCCCCATCGCCAAACGAATCCTCACCTTTCTACACGAGCGCGTCGCAAAACTGGATGACCCACGCAGCATCGGGCAAGCCCTGACCGGCCCACGCTTCGGCGAACTATGGAAATACCGCGTCGGCGACTGGCTCGTCATCGCCAAGATTCAAGATGCCGACATCAGAATATTGGTAGTGCGCATCGGCAACCGCCGCGAGGTCTATCGCTAAATTAGCCGTCGGATTCAGCTCGTTCCCATACGGAATGCCACTGCCATTAAGTTAAGCCGGTCTGGAATCCGAACTTTAGTTTGGACAAGGACTTAAGCCGTTGAAAAACGTCCAAACTAAAGTTCGGACTCCTGCGGTCACAGCGCTCGGTTTTCTTAACTTAATGGCAGTGATACGGAACGCGGGAACGATGGACGCCGTATCAAACCTTGCGCCGCTTGAGCCGCTCGCCCAGCGCCTCAAACTCCGGGTCGCTGCTCAACAGCGTCGCATCCTCCCGCAGAGCCAAAGCCGCGGCAAACGCATCGGTATAGGAAATCGGATATGTCGCCTTCAACTTCACCGCCTCCCAAAACAAATCATCGGCAAACGGCACGATCTCCAGCGGCAACAATTGAACCTCCCCGCGCTTGCGCTCCGCGACCGCCCAGCCATACCGCTTGCCGATGCGGTAGACGACCTCACCGTAATTGATTTGGTGCAGCAATACCCGGTATTGGCCTTGCCCGGCGTCCGTCAGGATGGCGTCCACCTGTTCCGCACCCGGCTCGTCTTGGGCAAGCCGTAGCAAGGCGCAAGCATCCAATACAAAGACAGGCTTAACGGCTGCCATCATGTTCAACCTCAGCCCGATGTTCAGCCGCCAACTCATCCGCCAAAGACACCCCACCCTTGAGCGAACCCCGGAACGCACTCACGGGGTTGTCGGGCAAGACGAAGATTTCCAGATGGTCCTTGGCTTCCCGCAACTCCAAACGGGTGCCGGGCCGGATGCCATAGCGGTCGCGGACATCGGCGGGAATGACGATTTGGCCCTTGGCGAGTGTTCTAACGGTTTGCACGGTGAGTGTCCTTATGGCAGTTAAACTTTGGTGGATTAGTTTAACCGGATGAGATATGGCAAACCAAGCAGACATCTTTTATTGATCGTTTGAAATCGCTCCCACACTCCGCGTGGGAACGATGAAAGATTCAGCGCAACGGCCCCATCCGCCGCAACGCCTCCACCAAAACCGCCCGCCGACAGCCGAAGTTGATCCGAACATAGCCCGGAAACCCAAAATCCCGCCCATCCGACAAACCCACCCCCACCGCCTCAAACTGCGGCAGCGGATTCACCGCATCAATGGCGCGGGCGTCGATCCAAGCCAGATACGTCGCCTCCGGCACGGTGAGCTTCAACCGCTCACTCCCGACGAACCAATCCCGCAGCAAGTCCCGGTTGCCCCGCAAATAATCACGCAGCCCCGCCAGCCACACGCCATCGTCCCGATAAGCCGCTTCGGCGGCGGCATAGCCCAGCAGATTCACCGACGGCACCAGCCCGGCCATTGTGTGACGAAACCGCCGCCGCAACGCCGGATCGGGAATCAGCGCAAAGGCGCAGCCCAGCCCGGCGATATTCCAGGTCTTCGAGGGCGCCAACAGGGTGATGGTGCGGCGGGCGAAATCGGGATCGACACAAGCCAGCGGCTTACAGCGCAAGCCCGGCTCCAACACGAGGTCGCAGTGGATTTCATCCGAGCAAACGACCAAATCATGCCGCCGAGCAATGTCAATCAGCCGGGCCAGTTCGTCCTCCCGCCACACCCGCCCGACCGGATTATGGGGATGGCACAGCAGCAACAGCCGAGTGCGCGGGGTGATGGCGGCTTCCAGCGCGGTGAAATCCCACACCCAACGTCCGCCCGCCTCCACCAACGGCACCGTGAGCAACTCCCGCTGCCCCCAGCCCGGCGCCATCAAGAACGGCGGATAGATCGGCGTGGCCGTCAGCACCGCGTCGCCCGGCTCGCCCACCGCGCGGCACGCCAAGGCCAAACCTTGCACCAGCCCCGGTAGCCAGACGAACCACTCCGCCTCGATACGCCAGCCGTAATGTGTCGCCGCATACGCCTGGACCGCTTCGACCAAACTAGGCGGCGGATTGGTATAGCCCAGCACGCCATGATCGACCCGCGCCCGAATCGCGGCCAACACGGATGGCGGGCTGGCGAAATCCATGTCGGCAATCCATAGCGGCAGGATGTCCCGCCCGGCGTATTTATCCCACTTGGTGCTGGCCGTGTCCCGGCGTTCGATGAGGCCGTCGAAGTTCATTTGAATACCCACAAAACGCCGACGCGGTTTTGAAAACCGCGTCGGTGTATTCCGTTAAAAATCGTGGGTCGCGATGCCCACGGCCCGACGGCAAATCTCCCGGCCATAATCGGTCCACATGCCCTGCCCCCAATAACGGTAGCAACTGGTCTGGGCGGTCATCAGGTGGAACAGGGCATTGCGGTAACGGTGATCGTCCGTGGGCACGCCGGATTTGAGGACTTTTTCGTAGAAGGCCGCACTCGCCTCCTCCATCGGTCCCAGCACGTTGTCGTAGCCGCGCACCCAGGAAATGTCGCTGGTCCAACTGCCGCCCTCCATGTGGAAGCGGTGGTTTTCCTTCTTGATCTCCTCGATGGCCTTTTCCAGCTTCTCGGGTCCGTCGCCGGGCTTGATCCGGTCCCAGATGAGTTTCTGGAACTGCGGCTGGACCACAGGCAAATCGCTTTCCTTGATGCCCATAGCGAACAGGAATTCCAGGTATTCCGTGACGTTCATCAGCGGGGTATCGGAATGGCTGCCCTCGCGCACGGCGTCCATGAACTTGGATGGGAACTCGTTCATCATCACGCCGCCGTTCTCACCGTCGGCGATTTGCGTGACCAGCGGCGGCACGGATTTACCGGCAAGCTCCCAGCGCGACAGGCTCTTGGCCTCATAGAACGGCTGCATCTGCGCCACCAGCTTGGTGTCGCTGCCCTGGGTCTTGAGGATGGCGATGATGCTGACGGTCTCGCCCTTGGAGTTGGTGCAGACCAGCCGGTGCGGCAGGTGCTTCTGCTCCGGGCCGTGGCCGTTGTCGGGCTGCTCGACGGTGTGTTCCTGCACCAGCACCCAGGTGAAACCGCAATCCACGAGCGTCTTGATGTAGTCGTAGGCCACGTCCGGGTGGTTCGGCAGGGCCATTTCAGAAGGCGAAAAACCCCGTACGCGCTCCAAGGCTTCGAGGCCGAAAATCGCCGCGAAATGCTGCTGCCAAGCTTTGACGTGCAGGCGGTAATCCTGGGCGGGCGTGGACGGCGCCACCGCATGGCCCCACGGCGCCCCCAGCCATTCGACACCCCGGCGGTAATCGGGATTGCAAGTCGCGTTCTTCAAGCTGTCGAACACATCGTGCAGGCCCATCTGGCGCAGCCCATGGAACAGCGTGCCGGAATATTCCAGCATCACCCGAGGCTCCTTGCCCTCGTGGATCAACTGGGGCACGAATTCGCCGATGCGCTTGTAACACCAATGGAAAGCCGGGGCGTTGTGGTTATCGCCGATGCCTTGGTTCTCGATCATGTACTGGAGATTGCTGATGATGCCCGCCGTGCGCAGGTCGCCGCCGCCCGCCGGAATCAAGGGCTGGTGCATGTGCAGCGCCACCGCGCAGGCGCTCTTGATGCGGTCAAACGCAATGGGACTGGCGGGCTTGAAGGCTTCGGCGGGCCGGTGCTTGATCGTGGCTTCGATCAGGGATTCCGAGCCGGAAATATTGGGAAGGCCATCGACGTATTCCGATAGGTTTGCCATGGAAACCACTCCGTTGAATGGGAAAGCAAGGATGGGAAGCCGCCCGCTCCAACTGGATGGATGGCGTGACGGCAGTAGTGAATGCGGGGATAGTTTACTTCGACCGGGACAGTCGCCCGGCGAGGCTTTGGCGGCGTGGCGGAAATTCAGAATCACGCCACGCCGCCAAATCGGGACGGCTACGATGCATGGCAATCACGCCATAGCTTTTGTCCCCTCTCCAGCGGGAGAGGGCTAGGGTGAGGGGAGTTTCCAAAGGGCTTTTTTCTGCCGCCCCCTTAAGCACAAGCGGGCCAGCGGATCGAAAAGAGTAAAACCTGTTGTTTGCCCCCCTCACCCCAACCCTCTCCCGCTGGAGAGGGAGAAAAACGGGAGAACCCCATATAGCGAGATTGCCCTGAGCTACGATGGCTCTTATTTGACGACTTTCAGGGCGGGCCGCTTCTTCACGGGGGGCGCCTCTTGGGGCGCGGTTTCCGGCGGCGGGGGC
>NZ_JBTEKS010000295.1:0-5511 GCF_054333355.1 Methylomagnum sp.
GCCCGCGATGGACGCGGCATGTCGCGGGCTAAAGCCCGCTCCCACGGGCGACAGTTAATATGAATAGGACTCACTTTTGGCTTGTAGTCCCGCCTTCAGGCGGCAAAAAACCGCCTTAAGGCGGGACTACGAACTCTTTAAGCCACTGAATGGCACGGACCGCGTAAGTCCTAGTGAAGTTTTAAAAGACAGAGAGCAGAGCGACCAATGGGAACCGTGACTACCAGTGTTTGCGTCAACTATACGCCCATGGAGATGTTCGATCTGGTGAACGACGTGCAGGCGTATCCCGCCTATCTGCCCATGTGCCACAGCGTGAAGTTGCTGGCCAAATCGCCCCACAGCGTGCGGGCGACCATCACCTTGGCGAAGGGCAAGATCAAGCTGTCCTTCACCACCGACAACGCCCTCCAAGCGGGCAAGTCGATCCACATGCGGTTGGTGGAAGGGCCGTTCAAGCGCTTGAACGGCGTCTGGCGGTTCGAGCCGATCCCCTCCGGCGGCTGCGAGGCGAGTTTCAAGCTCGATTTCGAATTCGCCAACGGCCTGCTGGGCATGGCGTTTGGCGGCTTCTTCAAGGAGGTGAGCGAATCGCTCGTGGATGCCTTCTGCCGACAGGCGGCCCGGCGCTATGGGGAGCGGGCGGCGCATTGAGGTTCGCGGATTTCCCTGGCTTCCAGGCTTCCCCGCTGCCGGCGGGTTCCCAAGCTCCCGCTTGGACGAAATCAAGCCACCCTGCCATTAAATTGCCTGATTAAACCGCGACCCCCGCGACTTCAACCATCGCGACGCGATGGCGCGTTTCACGGCCAAGTCCGAGCGTTGAAACGCCCCGCGACGCGGCGGAAAGACTTTCCCGCGTTTCCGACCGTGTTGCCGCCAACCAATAAAACCCACATCCTCGGTGGGCTTTGATTCCTCTGACTTCGACTCCGCTCAGCCAGCGGAATCAAAGCCCACCAAAACACCCGCTGGGCCAAAAGTCGGTGGGCATGAGCACATGCCCACCCTACAGGAGTCCGGTGATAACTGAACTTCGTTGTTAATCAGGTAATTAAGGCCGTCAAGCGGAAGCTTAAGAGCCAGCGAAGAATGCCCGTAGTCCCGCCCCCACTAATGGCTGATGTTTAATACAGGTAACGGAAAATACTAGAAGTTCCGCGACCACCCAGCCCCACGACTACCCATTTAAGGGTACGTTCAAATTACCCATAAAATACCTCTTTTGAATATCCACCTTATTGCTTATTAGCGCTCCACCCATAGCCGTATCCCGGCGACATAAGCGCTTTCAAAACAAATAGATACCCACACTTAAAGCAAGCCGCCGAATACCTGGGTCAGCACCAGGGAAAGGAATTGCCCATGCCCCACCCCCACAGGCCGTGGCGGCAAAAAAGGCGGATAAGGGTTGAATTTTCCGGGGAAAGTTCCGCTATTACGTCGGGATACCTTACAAAACCACATACCTTGATTCGGGCTTTCTCACCCGGCCCAACGCAAGTGACTGAAAACTAGCGAAGCATTTCCCCCTGGCATTACCGATGCTGTATTAAGGGCGCTAGGAGAAAACGGATGTTCAAAAATTTTCGTAGGGAGATTAGGAATATGAGCAAAAGGGATAAACTCGCCTTAGGGATCGCGCTTGCCCTCTGCGCCAGCGGCGCCGCCACCGCCGGAACGCTGTTCAACCCGAACGGCGCGGGAGCCACGGGCGCTCTCGATGTCGGCCAGTTGGATTGGTCGCCCACCTCGTTCGTCGCCCGCAACGGCAATGCCGCCATTTCCAACTGGGTCAATTCGAATGGTGCCTGCCCCAACAATAGTTGCGACTTCGTCGTCTACACCCAGGCCCGGCTGGCGGGTTCCAACGACCAATCCAATAACGCCAACTCCATGCCGGGGCTGAATTCCAGCTACGAAATCACCATGGTGCTGGGCTTGTCCGAGCGGGTCACGTCGGTCAGCACGCCCCCCGGCAGCGGCCAGGGCCTCACCACCTTCGACACCATTCCGACCTCGGTCAGCTTCCTCCAACTGTTCCGCGACAGCACGGTGGACGCCAACCAGCTCACGGGCACCGGCTTCAACGACGGCACGCTCATCCTGACCGGCTCGGAGGTGGAACTCGCCAGCGGATCGTTTGGGACCAACCTGAACGCGCAGCCGGTGGATCTGGACCAGTTCAGCACCAACAATTACCCCGGCCAATTGACCGTGGTTGGGCAGGGCGGCACGGGCGACTTCGGCGTGGATAACCTCGTCACGAACGCCGGGTTCTTCCCCAACGGGCTGGATGTGTTCGGCATCCGCATGGCGAATATTTCGCCCACGGTGCCGTTCGTCTCGGTGGACCCGATGGCGCAGTTCGTCACCGAGAACGGCACGTTCTACACGCCCAACATCGGCACCATCAACGGCCAGTTCAACAACGGGGCACCCGACTTCCTGTCCCAGGTGGACTTCAATTCGCCGCTGTCGCCGGGGCAACCGCCCTTCCCTGTGCCCGAGCCCGCCAGCCTCGCCATCTTGGGGCTGGGCCTGAGCTTGCTGGGCTTGATGAAGAAGCGCTCCCACGCCTGATTCGAGGACGCTTAGACGGGCCGGATTTGGTTCCTGCGTGTCGCGGAGGGGGCTGTGAAGCCCCCTTTTTTTATTGGGAATGCGCGTAAGAAGTGGGCGCTTTGGCGTGTGTGGCAAAGGATGGGAGGCGCGCATCCGACGGGTTCCACGATTGGCGTTGAGCGTGCCGCGCGCCCGTGGCCCCCCGCGCCAATTGTCCCAGGCGGGGTGCCCGCCGCGAACGCGGGGCGGGTCGACGCCCATGAAAACAAGCCTCGCCCCAACAAGGCGCGGTCACTCGAAGGCGTTGAACGACACCTGTAGATAAATGAAGTTGCTGTCCTTGTTCTTGCCCAGGTTGCGGGGGAACTCGCCCGCCGCGAAATAGGCGTAGCTGAGTTCGGTGGCGATCCTCGGGTTCAATTGGTAGCGGACCCGGACATCGAACTCGTGCCCCAGGAAGCTGCCGCTCTCGCCGGTCTTGTCGCGCAGGTTGGCGCGTTGCCAGCCGTCGGTGTCGCTCGCCAGCCAATAGGCGTTGTAGCCGGTATCGACGCGCACATCCTTGTGGGGCGAGAACTCCAGCCGCGCCTTGGGGGCGTGCAGGTTGTCCCAGGAGAAATAATCGTTGCGCGACCAGGGCTGATTGAAGCCGAACAGCGGGTTGAAGCGCTGGTTCTTGTTGTCGTTGGGGTTGTGGTCGCCGCTGCCGTAGCCATAAAAGGCGCTGACGCGGGGCTTCCAGGCCACGTCCTCGAAGGTGTAGCCCAGTTCGGTGGCGGACGCCCAGGCGCTGTGCTGCTCGCCGCCGTTGCTGCGACCGAATTGGTAGACCACATCGAAGTCGTAATCCAGCCCGGTGCGACCCACGATGCCGTAGCCGCGCAGGCCGGTGCTGTGGATGTTCTGATCCTGGCCGGTCTGGCCGGTGTTGCTGTCCTGCTTGAAGCCCAGGTAATAGGGCTGAAGCGTGATGATGTCCGACCAGCCGCGCCAACTGGCGACGGCGCCGTAGAACCATTGCTCCTCGAAGGGCCGGTCGAACTCGTATTTCAGCCGCTCGATGGGCTGTAGCGCGAGCAGGTCCAGTTCCCAGTCGTTCCTTGGCTGGCCCAGCTTGACGCGGAAGCCCTGGAAGTTGTTGGTGGTGTTGCGGAATTCGTTGTTGGCGATCAGGCGGCGGTCCAGCAGCTCGAAGGCCTGCCGACCACCCCGCACGCTGATGGGCCGCCCCGGTCCCAGGGCGTCCTTGAAGTAGAGTTCGCCATAAAGCTGGATCAACTCGAATTCATTCACGTCGCGGTTATCCCGCGTGTAATGGCTGTTGTACGCCCTGGCGTCTTCGAATTCGACGACGAACCGGAGCGGGTCCAGGATTTCCTTGAGGCCCAGGTAAACCCGGGTTCTCAGCAGCACCGGGTCGTCGTGGCCCTGCTGGGGCGTTCTGCGGAAATCGTTTTCCCGGTACTCGTAGCGGATCCGGTGGTCCAGGCCGACATCCAGCCAATGGCTGTCCTTGAATGCCTCGATGCCGGTCTTGCTGAGGTTGCGGACATAGCGCGGCGGGTCCGTGTCCGGCACCGTCCGGTAGCTGCGGTTCTGCACATAATAATCGGGGGTTCCCCCCGCGCCCCCGGTTGCGGCGGAAGCCGCCACGGCGGGCAGTAGACCGGCGGCCAACGCGGCGGCCCATCGCTTTCGATAAGAGGTCATCATGCATATTCTCCAGGGAACCTCCGGCGCTCCGGTCGGTCCGCCAAATTCTAATTTTTGTGCCCCCGGTGGTCCGGCAGGCAAGCGTTGTGGATCATGGAAAACAGGTCGGGGGCTGGGCACCGCGAATCATGGCCGAGGGCTGGTCAGCGGTCGGTTTCCTCCCCGTCAGCCGCGCCGGGGCAGACGACGTTCAGGCGCGATTTCTCCTTGCGCTCGATCTGCACGATGCGCCCCTCATGCACGGTGATTTCCACCGAGCCGAAGCGCAGCCCGCGCAGGGCTTCCAGGATTTTTTTGGTGACGGACGCGGGGTCCGGGTTGGCAAGCGGCGGGCGTCCCTCGGATGTCATGCTCGGCCTCGGTCAAAACTCGGGTGGGCGGGACCGGCACCGTCACACAAAAGCGTGGCGGCCTCGGAATCCCGATGTGGGCGCATGGTAGCAACGGGGATTTAAAACAAAAAAGAATAAATAATTAGATATGTATTCTTTTTATGAATAAGTCATGGATCCCCCGGCACAGCTTCGGCGTCGCGCCGCACCGGGATGTCCGGGCCGTTGGCGGGATTTGGTGAATATTTAACAAACCTGCGGTTAATTTCTCACAGCCATGGCCGGCTCTCCGGGCTACCCTGTCCATCAATGGGAAAAGCACTTAAGCATTCCCGAAATCGCAGTCCGCTTGAAGGCCGAGTCGGCCATTCGTTTGGAGAAGCCCACTATGGAAGCATCCATGCCCCATGATCGTGAATACAAAGCCCGCCTCGTAACCTATCTCCTTTGGTTCGGCTTGGTCATCGCCTGCTTGGGGCTATTTGCCGCGCTATCCGATGGCGGCGTCCTGCGCGGCAAACTCGGCGGACCCCGGACCGCGCCCAGCATTGTGAATGCCACGAGCTTCGATGGCTCCCCCGACATCATTGATTTACAAAAGTCCGGCCCGCAGCGGGACATGCGCGAATTGCGCAACCGGGTCAGGGTCTTGGAAACCGAGATCGCCACCCTTAAACGGCAAAACCGAACGCCCCAACACTAAGCCATCGCCGCGCCCGCGCAAGGGCGGGCCAAAAAAATTCCGCGCTCATTACCCTCGAAAACCTACCTCCCAGGGAGCGACTCGGGACCGGCAACCTCGCCGGTCCTTTTTTGTTTGGCGCCCGGCTCCGCCGTGTCCCAGGGCAATTGCGCCATGTGGATTTCCCCCTCTCGCCTTTGGGAGAGGGCCGGGGTGAGG
>NZ_JBTEKS010000296.1:0-5510 GCF_054333355.1 Methylomagnum sp.
GGTTTTCAACAGGCGGGCGGCGGGACTGGCATGGTCGCCGTCGAAGCGTTCCAACGCGGTGGCGACTTCGCTCCAACGGTGTTGGGTCAACGGGTCGGAGAAACTGCCCGCCGGGTTGGACATGAAATAGTCATACAACTGCCACGGCTCGACCCACTCGCCCAGGCCCATCTTGCCCAGCCGTTCCCGCAGCCCGAACGGCTCACCGCTGCCGAGATAGGAAAACAGGGTGCGCTCATTCTGCGCGGCCTTCTGGCACAGCACCGGCAGAATCAACAGGGTCAAGGGATGCAGCGGATAGCAGCGGCGGAATAGCCTGCGGGCCTGAGCCTCGTCGAAGCCAGCGGGCAACGCCCCTTGCGCCGCCAAAAGCGGGGTCCAATCCTCCAGGGCGTCTATCACGACGTCGGACAGCCGCCCATCCGGTGGCTCGAAGGCGGCACCGACAAGCGCCAAGGATTGCTCGGGCGATTCGAGAAAGGCCAGCGTGTTGAAGCGGCCCTGGACCTTCTGCCATTCATCCCTTAGCTGCTTGCCCAGCCGGTGGCTGTAATGCTCGAAGGCTTGATGCAGCATCACCAGCAGATGCAGCGGGGCGCGGTGGGCGGTTTGGGCGTGTTCCGCCAGCAATTGCAGCAGGTGGATTTCGCGGTGCTGGGGATGGTAGGACTCGTATTCCAGGAACTTGCCCAACTCGTCGATTTCCACCAACACGCCACCGCCGCCCGCGTCCGCCCATTCGCTTTGCGCCCGCCGGAACAGCGCCAGCACTTGATCCTGGGGCGTACCGGCCTTGGCGGCGGCGCGGCAGTTGGACGCCAGCGCGGCGGACAGCCCGGCGTGCTCGACCGCCACCGCCAACGCCGTCAGCAGTTGCCGGACCAGCGAATCGGGGATGCCGTTGACCTGCACCCGCAGGCAACCGCGTCGCCCATCCAGGGCTTCTGCGAAGCGCCGCGCCAACGCCGGCTCTTCGGCGCGGAGCAGGTCGGCGGCGATTCGGCGGGCTTCGTCCGGTTCCGGCGACAGCAAGGCGCCAAGGAACAGCGCGAAGGCCGATTTGCCGGAGCCATAGGGACCGATCAAGGCCAGGGCACGCCCACAGGCCGCGCCATTCAGGCCGTCGGCGATCTGGGTCAGGGCTTGCACGGCCCGCGAGGTGGGCACATAGGCCCGCAGCACGTCCAGATTCCCGGCGTCCCGCGCCAGGTTGATGGAGCGGGTGAAGGTGGACTTGATCCGAACGAATTGATCCAGGCCGCTCATGCCACGCCTCCCTGATAGTGGCGGCGTAGCACGGCCAGCGGGTCCGGCGCGTGCTGGCCCCGGTAGATTTGATGAAGCCCGGCGGTGTCGCGCAGTTCGTAGGCGTGCGGGTAGCGCTCCAGCACCTTGCCCAGGGTCGCCATCAATCCTTCCTCGCTCAACCGGAACACCGCCCCCGGCGCGGCCCAGCCAGCGTCGCCGTACAGCACGCTCCGTACCGGCAACGCGGCGGCGTCCGGATCGGCGGCGAAGCGCTGCGCGAGCGCGAAATGCAGGGCCACCGGCGGCAGGAAGGGGCGCATCACTCGCGGGCTGCGATAGCCGCCACCGCTGTCCGGCTCGATCAGCCGCAGGGAGGCCAGCGGGGAATCCAGGTGTTCGTCGCCGCGCCCGGCCTCCGGGGCATACAGGCGCAACAGGGTGGACGCCTCCGATTTCAGGGTGCTGCCCGAGCGGCCCGGCTTGATCTCGTGCTCGACGAACTCGCCCAGCGCCCGCAGCACCTCGTCGTGATAGAACCGGGGCAGGGCGTAACGGTTGAAGAACCAATAGATGCCGGTGGCCCCCTCGGCATTGGCGGCGAGTAGCCAATGGATGATCCATAAGGTGGCCTCGTCCTCCAGATAGCGGTCGCCAGCTTCGCCCAATAGGGCTTCCCCCAACTCGGTGGGCCGCGCCATGCCATCCTCAATCCCCACCACCCCGACCGCTTGCAGCCAATACTCGATGGCGTTGACCATGTTGCGCCCGACCCCCAGCGTCACCATGGCTTGCTCGGGGCGGCTGAAGCAATCCGGCTCGGTTTTGATGGCCTCGAAGCCCTTGGTCAGCCACCCGAATCTCAGGGGAAAAGTTTCGTGTCGTCCGAAGCTTGTCTTGTTTTTGTTCAATCGCACTTAATCCAACTCCTTCATGCGGCCTTTTGCCGCCACAAACTAGCGTCATCGTGTTGGTGAATTCTTTCCATCGGTCAACTTGTTCCCACCGTCAAATCGTCGGATACTTAAAACCAAGCCGTGCGGCGTTTCGGACGTTTGGCCTGGGGACTCGGCAACGGGGGACATCAGGCAGCACGGTGGTCCTTTAAATTCGGCGCTTGAACAACGTGAACAACACGATTCGCGTGCGCCGGACCTCATAAACGGCGGTATACCGCCATCCCTCCGCGTCTGCCCTTACCTGTATCCGCTTGGCACCGTTCCTCGAAACGGGCGGTTGGCCGGGCTCAACCGTCGCGGTCGGTTCATCGAATAGTTGACGCGCTTTGGCGAAATCCTCCGCCGTCACGGGTTCTTGCCCACGTAGGCGCTCCTTTTCCGTGCCGTGGTGGAATAGCGCATGACGGGTGTAATCGTGATCCAGCCCAACCGGCAGATTCTTCACTACCATGCCCGCTGCCTCCGCCCGTGTCGTGATTCCCAAATCCAAGGGCGGTTGCTTGGCACCGGAAGCGTTCAGGCAGTGGCGGACAAATGCCTCAACCGCAGCAGCTAAGTCTCCTTCCGAATTCGAAACACCCACCCCGGATCACTCCAAAATCCGCATCCGGCCAACCGCCGCCACAATCCGCGCCACGGCGGCGGATACATCCGCTTGCGTGTGGTCACGGCTAAAACTCAGGCGCACCGCGCCATACAGCGCCCCGCCTTCAATCCTCATCGCCCGCAGCACATGGGAAGGTTCAATCGCGCCCGACGCGCAGGCCGACCCGGACGCGATGGCAAGCTCCCCCGCCAACTGATTCAGCAAGGCGTCGCTGCCGACGCCCTCAATGGAAAAATTGACGATGTAGGGGGAACCGCGCTCTAAATCGCCATGCACCCGCACCGGCAGATGTCCGGCCAATTCTTCAAGGCATTGCCGCTTGAGCGCCGCGACCTGCGGCAAATCGGTGTTCCGCCGCGCTGCGGCCAGCGACAGTGCCGCACTAAGTCCGATGATTTGGTGGGTGGGCAAAGTGCCGGGACGCAGGCCGAATTCCTGCCCGCCGCCATGCATGAGCGGCTGCAAACGCAGATGGCGGCGGTCCCGGACGATCAGGCAACCGATGCCCTTGGGGCCGTGAAACTTGTGGGCCGACAGGGATAGCAGGTCGATGGGCGTTTGCCGAAGATCGATGGCGAATTTCCCCGCCGCCTGGGCCGCGTCCACATGGAACAGCACGCCCGCCTCGCTCGCCACCTCCGCCACTTCGGCGATGGGCTGCATGACGCCGGTCTCGTTGTTGGTGTGCATCAACGACACCAGCAGGGTATCGGGCCGCAGGGCGCGGGCCACCGCTTCGGGCTCGATCCAGCCGCCTGGATGGGGTGCCAGATAAGTCGCCTCAAACCCCTCGCGCTCCAGCGCCGCGCAACAGGCCAGCACCGATTTATGCTCGATGGCGGACGTCACCAGATGCCGACCCTGCGCGGCGTGAGCCAGCGCCACGCCGCGCAGGGCCAGGTTGTTCGACTCGGTGGCCCCGGACGTGAAGATGACCTCGTCGGCCCCGCAGCCCAACTCGGCGGCGATGTCGGCCCGCGCCGACTCGATGAGGGCGGCGGCGGCTTGGCCGGGCAGGTGCTGCGATGAGGAGGGGTTGGCGTGAATGTCGGTCAGCGCCTCGACCATGCGGGCCAGCACTCCGGGCGCGAGTGGCGTGGTGGCCGCCGTGTCGAAATACAGGGGATGGGGCGGGGCGTTGTTCATGACAACGCTGTCCCCCGGAAAATCATTGATGGCGGCATGGGCGGGCGGGTTGAGGTTGTTCTTGTCCGGCCATCGCCGGATGCCCGGACAAACCGGGACACCACCGCTCGGGGTGTCTGGCGCGATTGCCGGGATGGTCGCCGCCGCCAACGCTATGGCTCGCTTGGCTGGCGGTCAGCCCGCGATTCTAGTCAAATATTTGGCTCAATCAACGTGAATAGTTACTTGATTATCTCAATAACTTTCTATAGCGGGTCACGTTTGAGAGATATAGGTTGGTCTAGCCATTGGAGGCCTGGATTGAGGCTCCCCTTATCGCTCTCGCTCAAGGCCATGTTCCAAGCGTAATGGGCGAACAGGTCGGGGTCGCCGACGGGGCCGAGACCCTGTTGATAGGCCGCGAGCCGCTCGGCGGACAGGGCGGCGAAGAGCCGGGTGGAGAAACTGTGGCCCCCTCCCGGGGTACGACAATGCGGCAGGGTTTTTCGGACAGGATTTCGGGGGTAATCCGGGGATACGAGGCCACATCGGCGCGGCGCGATCACTCCGCCGAAAAACACCTGTTTTCCGCCAGTCCATGATCGGTCGATCCGCCTCGCCGGACCCGCATGACCGGCTCGACCCCGCTCATCTCCCCCGGATTCTTATGCTCTCCAACGTTATGGCCGTGATTCCCGGCGCGGCATTAGGCCACCCGTTCGCGTCCCCTACCGCCCCGGCCCATGAGTCCAGCCCCCAGCGCCACTAGCAGCAGGGTCGCGGGCTCCGGCACCGCTTGGTTTTGTGTCGTCACAATGCCATCGGCGAGCGAGACCAGCAGCGGGTTCACGCCGTCGAGGCCCTTCAGGTCAAAGGGGAAAATGCTTCCCGCGTAACCGGTGTAATCAATCACCGCCAGGTCGGTGGAGAAAATCGGCGGGGCCACGTTCTTCACCGCGAAGGAAATGGTCGCCAGGGTCAGCGAATCCCCCTGGTACCCGTCCAATGTGCCGGTATCGATATCGAATCCGACAATCTCGCTAAACCGCACCGCCGAGGTGTAGGAACCTAGATATCCCAGCGGATCATAGGGGGGGTCGGGCGAGTATCTGGGGTCGAATGCCAGATCAGAAAGCTGAATAGGGCCGGTATCGGCGACCCCCCCCAGATTGTTGAAGCTGACGCCCGTGGCCGTCAGCAGATTGGCGTCGTAACCCAGCAACAAATCGTAGGCCTGGACCACTTCGTTAGCGCCGAGCGCGCCCGCGCCGTTCAACCCGGACACGTTGATGTTGACGGAGAAATTGGCGCCGGGGCCGGAAACGATGGTGGTGGGGGATTGTACCGAGACGACAATTGCGGATTGGGCGGTATTGCCGAGCATCAGGCTTGTCGCCGCGCCCATGCCAATCAGCCAATGCTTGAGCTTATTCACATCAATCTCCAAGTCAAAAAGTAGGTGAATGAAATATAGGCATTAAGGATAGCAGGGATAGCCAGCCCGGCGCTTTTGAACACCCCGCCGATACCTTCCGAATTTCGCTCAGGAATCACGACGGGTAAGACACCGGGAT
>NZ_JBTEKS010000297.1:0-5471 GCF_054333355.1 Methylomagnum sp.
CTTTGTCCGCCGCGCCATCTGGGCGCGGAAGTATTTCGTCAACTCCGCATCCGGCGGCGAACTGTTGGAATTGTCGCCTCGCGATGGCGAAGTCCTGCTGAATCAACTCGCCGCCACGGCGTGAAAAGGCCAAAGTCGAGATGCCTTGGCTTCTTCCAACAATAGAAAATCCAAGCGCTCACGCCAGACGGCCAACGCGGGCGATACTTTTGCGGGGCTGGGAGTGGGTGGTGGCGGATAGGCTGGCGCAGTAACCGGATGTGGACGGCTCGGCCTAATTCCAGTAATCCCCCACACCAACCGCCCCACATTCTTCGCGCTCAAGGCCGGGCGCAAATCCACCCAAGTGCGGTTGCTCAAAAACAGCGGCAAACTCGGCACGGCGGGCACATCGGGCAACAACACCGGAATCACCGGGCGTTTATCCTTGACCGCCAAATCCAGTGCCGCCCGCATTTCCTCATCTTCCCACGGCCCCAAGCCATCCTTGCCAATCACCACCGCCACACTCGCCGAATCGCGAATGCCGCTTTCCAGCAATTCTTGCCACGGCACGCCGGGCCGCAATTCATCCTCGTCGTACCAAATCTTCAAGCCGTAAGCTTCCAGCGCCGCCTTCAAATCCCGAACAGCGGGCTTGTCTTTGCTGTTGTGGCTCAGAAAAACATCGAAAGTCGTCATGTTCGCCTCGCAGTCATTATTGTGAGGCGATTCTGCGGCAGAAGTGGAACGGAAACAACAAGGGCGACCCTCGTTTCTCGCGGGTGCGTGAACGCTTCCCGCTGCCGCATGAGCGATTCCCGCCCCAGCGCCAACGCTTCCGGCCCCAGCACAAACGCTTCCGGCCCCAGCAAAAGCGATTCCCGCCCCAGCACAAACGCTTCCGACGCCAGCACCAACGCTTCCGGCCCCCATCACCCGGCCCCGCCGACCATGCTAGACTCGCTCAAGCCCCCGCGCTGGCGGACTCAGCGCGGACCCTCTAACGGAATAAATTCAATGAAGATTCATCCAATTGCCTTAGGGATGCTGCTAAGTGCCGCGCTGCTGACTGGTTGCGTCTCCCGCCTCGCCAGCTCGTTGAGCGGCGATCCCGACATCCAGGACGCCGCCGACGACATGGAAGAATCGCGGCTCGATTACGAAAGCTGCCTCAAGGACCAAGAGGATGAATTCGGCCTCAACTGCGACGACTGGAAGGACATTTACGAAGACGACCAGGACGCCTACGAGCGGCTTGTCAAGCGCCAACAGGCTCAACGCGGTTAAGCCAGGAAACCACCTGGATTTGCTGGATTTTCCAACGATTGTGTATGCTTGTGGAAATCACAGCCACCGCACTCGCGCCATAAAACCAAAACAACCCTCCGTATACGATCATGACTTACTGTCTTGCCATCAACGTCGATGACGGCCTCGTGTTCTGCTCGGACTCCCGCACCAACGCCGGGATGGACAACATCGGCAGCTACTCGAAAATGCACACCTTCGCTTGGGCGGGCGACCGCGTGTTCGTGCTGCTGTCCGCCGGCAACCTTGCGACCACCCAGGCCGTGGTGAAGAAAATCCACCGCGACATCGAACAAGCCATCGTGCCCAACTTGCTGACCGTCGCCAGCATCAGCGAAGCCGCCGATTATGTCGGCATGGTCAGCACCCACGTCCAGCGCCAACAGGCCAGCCGCGACACGGCCAACACCAACTTCGAGGCCACCTTCATCTTCGGTGGGCAGATGGGGCTGAATCCGCCCGAAACCTTCATGATCTATCCGCAGGGCAACTACATCCACGAATCCAGCGAACACCCATTCCTGCAAATCGGCGAGACCAAGTACGGCAAGCCCATCATGGACCGCGTCATCAAGCGCCACATCGAACTGGAACGGGCCGCCCGCGTGGCGCTGGTGTCCATGAACTCCACCATTCGCAGTAACGTGACCGTGGGGCCGCCCGTTGAATTGCTGATTTACGAGCGCGACTCCCTCGACGAGGGGCGGCGGCTCTACCTGACCGATGACGACCCCTTCGCCCACGAGTTGTCCGAGCGCTGGAATCAAGGCTTGATGCGAGCCTTGGAAAGCCTGCCCCTGTTCAAGTGGGAGTCCTCCGCCACCAAGGGCAAAGCGACCTAGGCGGTTTCGGGACTCTTGCGACAATGCGCTTCGCGGTCGAACACACCACCCGCTACCGGTACGACCAGCCAGTTTGGCTTGGTCCCCACGACATCCGGCTCAGGCCGCGCCATGACGGGAGCCAGCGCTTACTCAGCTTCAGTTTGAGCATCGAGCCAACGCCGACGCGGCTGTCCGAGCAACTGGACCCGGACGGCAACGTCGTCACCCGCTGCTGGTTTCAGGTGCCGTGCGATAGCTTCACCGTGCGGACGGCGTTCACGGCGGAAACCATCCGCGCCAATCCCTTCGATTATTGGCCCGACCCCGGCGGCGAGCGCTTGCCGATGATTCTCCCGGAAGGGCTGGCGAGACGCTTGGCGGCGTATCTCGCGCCGCCGTCGGGAATACATCCCGAAGTCGTGCGGCTGGCGAATGGACTTGCCGAAGCCAGCGGCTACAACCCGCTGGATTTTCTGGCCCGGCTGAATGGCTTCCTGTTCAATGAATTCGAGCGGGTCATTCGCAAGGACGGCGATCCTTATCCCCCGCACCGCAGCTTGGCGGAACGGCGGGGCGCTTGTCGCGACTTGAGCTTGTTGTTCATCGACGCCTGCTGCGCCGTCGGCATTCCCGCCCGCTTCGTGAGCGGCTACGGGCAGGGCTGGGAAGAGCGGCCCGAGCGCTACATGCACGCTTGGCCGGAGGTGTTCGTGCCCGGCGGTGGCTGGCGGGGTTATGACCCGACGTTAGGGCTGGCGGTTTTGGAGCGGCATGTGGCGGTTGCGGCGGCGGCGGATTTTTCGGACGCCGCGCCCATCAGCGGGGGATTTTCCGGCGGCTCGTCTGTCGGCATGGATGCCAAAATCTCGATTCAAATGCGCTGACGGGAGAACGGGCGTCCCGCCCGTTTACTGTCCAGGCTCAATCCCACACTTCTTCATAAACCTGCTCGATGGGAATCTCCATTTCCACCGAGTGCAGCGGAATCACCATGCCGTCGGTGTAGATGCTTTGCCGCCACTCGCCCGATTCGTCCCGCCGGAATACCCGCACATCCAGGCTGTCTTGGGACACCAGCACATATTCCTTGAGGCTCTGGAGGGTTTGGTAATCGCGCCATTTTCTGCCCCGGTCGTGCTTGGCCGTTGAGTCGGACAGCACTTCGACAATCAGCGTGGGTTGCTCGCGGTAATAGCTGTCCGGGGCTTTTTCGCAGGACACCATCACGTCGGGATAATAGAAGGCGTTGGCTTGTTCCAGCTTGGCTTTGACATCGGCGATGAACACCCGGCAAGGCGTCCCCTTGAGATGTCGCCGCAAAGCCATGTACAAGTTGCCGGAAATGACGTTGTGATGGCTGCTGGTGCCGGTCATGGCGTAGACCTGCCCCGCCACGTATTCGTGCTTGATGGGGCTATGGCGTTCCATCTCCAAATAGTCCTCCGGGCTAATCCAAGTTTCGCGTAGGGCGTGAGCGGCCATGGTTGATTCCTCGTTGCGTTGAAATGCCGGAATTAACGTTACGTTTTTCTATAGACATCATCCTCCCCCACGCCCCGCGTTTCCGCAACCCCCCGGCGCGGCTATAATCGCCGGTCCATTTTTCTCACCCCTAGCGGAAGCCTCCATGTCCCATCAAACCGTTAAGAAAGTCGCCCTGGCCTATTCCGGCGGGCTAGACACCTCCGTCATCCTGCAATGGCTGCGGGAAACCTACCACTGCGAAATCGTCACCTTCACCGCCGACTTAGGGCAAGGCGAGGAACTGGAACCGGCCCGCGCCAAAGCCACGGCGATGGGCATCCAGGAAATCTACATCGACGACCTCAAGGAAGAATTCGTGCGCGACTTCGTGTTCCCGATGTTCCGCGCCAACACCATCTACGAAGGCGAATATTTGCTCGGCACCTCCATCGCCCGCCCGCTCATCGCCAAGCGCCTGATCGAGATCGTCAACGAAACCGGCTGCGACGCCATCTGCCACGGCGCCACCGGCAAGGGCAACGACCAGGTGCGCTTCGAGCTGGGCGCCTACGCCCTCAAGCCCGACATCAAGGTCATCGCGCCTTGGCGGGAGTGGGATTTGACCTCGCGGGAAACCCTCCTGGCCTATGCCGAGAAGCACAGCATCCCCATCGAAATGAAGCGCGGCAAAGGCTCGCCTTATTCGATGGACGCCAACTTGCTGCATATTTCCTACGAGGGCGGCATTCTCGAAGACCCGTGGGCCGAGCCGGAGGAGGACATGTGGCGCTGGAGCGTCAGCCCGGAAGCCGCCCCGGACCAGCCCACTTATCTCGTGCTGGGCTATGAGAAGGGCGACATCGTTGCCATCGACGGCGAGGCGCTGACCCCGGCGCAAGTGCTGGCGAAGCTGAACCAACTGGGCGGCGCGAACGGCGTGGGCCGCTTGGACATCGTGGAGAACCGCTATGTCGGCATGAAGTCCCGTGGCGCGTATGAGACCCCCGGCGGCACCATCATGTTGCGGGCGCACCGGGCGATTGAGTCGCTGACCCTGGATCGCGAAGTGGCTCACCTCAAGGATGAACTCATGCCGCGTTATGCCAGCCTGATTTATAACGGCTATTGGTGGAGTCCCGAGCGCTTGCTGCTGCAAGAGCTTATCGACGCTTCCCAGGTGAACGTGAACGGCGAGGTGCGGGTGAAGCTGTACAAGGGCAACGTGACGGTGGTGGGCCGCCAGTCCGAGACCAATAGCTTGTTCGATATGAATATCGCGACGTTTGAGGACGACAAGGGCGCGTATAACCAGAAGGATGCGGAGGGCTTTATTAAGCTGAATGCGCTGAGGATGCGGATTGCGGCGAAGAAGGGGACGAAGTTCGCTTAAAACCGCGTTTTACCTAGTGAGAAAGCCCGTCGTAAATCTTCGGGCTTTTGAACGCCGCTTTTTGAAAGGAAAAAACATGGATTTTTGGCATACCGCTAATTGCGCTTTTTCTCCTGAGGAGCGCGAGGCGTTCAATAGCTGGAAGGCAGAGGTTTATCTTGTGTCGGAGAAAGCTCTAAGCGAAGCTCGCAGGTTTTCTGGCGATGAAACGTTTTCTGTCGTCTCACAAAGAATCGAGATATTGCATGACATGATATGTGCAATACCTTGGTTTGAAGATGATCGGTAGTACCACCATCGTGGGTACATTGTGCGTACCTCCCTCTCGGCCCAAATCGGTACGCACAACGTACTCTACGACTAATAGACATGTTCCCTACCTAAGTTGTTGTTTTCAATGAGAGTTTAAAGTTCCAGAGGCCCGCTCCAATATAAATAAAGGTATCTAATAAATGTGTCAGATGATTTCTTGAGCGATGCACCAAACTATGCAGACATTTCAT
>NZ_JBTEKS010000298.1:0-5441 GCF_054333355.1 Methylomagnum sp.
CACGACGATGGCCGGATCGTGGGCTGAAGCCCACTCCCACTGAAGCCCACTCCCACCCCCATCCTCGTTAGGCGATGCGGTTCTCGGGCCGGTTGTAATAGCTCACCAGCCCAAACCGCAGCATCTCCCAAAAGCCCTGCTCCTTCACGTTCTTCAAGCCGATGGACTCCGGCTCGCCCTCCCCCATCGTCCCGAATAGCCTATCCCACAACGTCAAGGCGCCGCCGTAGTTGTGGTCATGCTGATCGCGCAGGGTGGAATGGTGCAGCCGGTGCTGCCACGGCATGATGAACAGCGCCCCCCAAACCTTCTCGCCCCACAGCGAGGAATTGGTGTGGTGGAACAGCACGAAGCAGGACAGAACCACCTCGTTGAGCATCGCCAGTTCCACCGGCACCCCCACCAGCACAATGAAGCCCGCCTTGAGCAGCACGGTCAGCGCCAACTCGCCCACATGGAAGCGCAGGCCGGTGGTGACGTTGAGGGTGGTGTCGCTGTGGTGTACCTTGTGGAAACGCCACAGCATTTCGCAGCGGTGGTTGGCGATGTGCCAGGCGTACATCATCAGGTCCAGCAGGACGAAGGCCAAGAGCGCCTTCGCCAGCCCATCCGGCACCCGGCTCAGCAGGCCGGCGCCTGAAAAATTCTGGGCCACATAAAACAGGGAAGGCAGGGACAGCAACGACAGGACGATGTCGTTGAACAGGAACGTCGCGAGGTTCGAACTATAAGAGCGCCCCAGACTGCGGCGGGAAAACGCCCGCCAGGGCTTGCGCAGTTCCCGCGCCAAACAGACGAACAAAACGAAAAATAGCAGCAGCTCGGGCGAATGTTTCAGCGTGGTGAAGGTCAAATTGACAGCGTGCGACAGGGACTCGATGTTCATATGAGTCGCCCTCTTTTCTTGGTTGTCGTGCGTGGAATCAGCGTTTACTTCCTTTGGCGATGTCCCCGGCTTAGTCACGCCGGTCCATCGCCTTACAGCCGTATGACTAAACCTGAGTAAAATAGTTGTGTTTTTTTAATAGCCGCGTTATTGCCTGAAAATAAATAAAGCCATCGAGGTTGGGCATGATCATCAAGACACCCCACGCCGGCGATCCGAAGCCGTCCGAGATCACCCGCGAAGCGCTCTACGCAGCGCGGCGGCAATTCCTGAAACTCTCCGGGGCCATGGCGGCGGGGGCGGCGCTGGCTCGTCCGGGAAGGGTTTGGGCGGGCGAAGAGACGCCACCGGCGACGGATTTCCGGGAACTCAAACCCAGCCCATTCAGCACCGCCGAGGAAAAAACCGGCTTCGCGGAAGCGACCAGTTACAACAACTTCTACGAGTTCGGCACCGACAAAAGCGACCCCGCCCGCAACGCCCACACGCTGAAAACACAGCCCTGGGCCGTGACGGTGGAAGGGGCGGTGGCCAGGCCCAAAGTCTTCGATATTGAGGCGTTGCTGAAGCTTTTCCCGCTCGAAGAGCGCGTCTACCGGCTGCGCTGTGTGGAAGCGTGGTCGATGGTGATTCCCTGGGTGGGCTTTCCGCTGGCGGAGCTGTTGAAGCGGGTGGAGCCGACCGGCAACGCCAAGTATGTGGAATTCATCACGCTCAACGACCCGGAGCAGATGCCCGGCCAGCGCAACGAGATTCTCGACTGGCCTTATGTGGAAGGCTTGCGCATCGACGAGGCCATGCATCCCCTGACCATCCTGGCGGTGGGCTTGTACGGCAACGTGCTGCCCAACCAGAGCGGCGCCCCGATCCGCGTGGTGGTGCCGTGGAAGTACGGCTTCAAGAGCGGCAAATCCATCGTCCGCATCCGCCTCACCGAAGCCCAGCCGCTCACCTCATGGATGAAGGCCGGTCCCCGCGAGTACGGCTTTTACGCCAACGTGAACCCGGACGTGGACCACCCCCGCTGGAGCCAGGCCAAGGAGCGCCGCATCGGCGATTTCCTCAAGCGCCCGACCCAGATGTTCAACGGCTACGCCGAACAGGTCGCTGGCCTCTATACCGGGATGGACCTAGAAAAATACTTCTGAGACTCGGGCCGTGAAACAACACCTCAAACATCCCTCGAACCAGGCCATCCTCCAAATCAAGATCATCCTGATCCTCGCCTGCCTCATCCCCTTGCTGCGGCTCATCGTCGCCGGACTCAGTCATCAACTGGGCGCCGACCCGGTCGAGACCCTGACCCGCTCCACCGGCATCTGGACGCTCAATTTCCTTTTCCTCACCGTGGCGGTGACGCCGCTGCGCAAGCTCACCGGCTGGCATTGGCTGGTGCGGCTGCGCCGCGCCATAGCCTTGTATGCGTTCTTCTATGCCTGCCTGCACTTCGCGACTTATCTGGTGTTCGACCAATATTTCGACTGGTCCGGCATCGCCAAGGACATCACCAAGCGCCCCTACATCACCGCCGGATTCTTCGCCTTCGTGCTGCTGATTCCCCTGGCCCTGACCTCCACCAACGGCATGATGAAGCTGATAGGCGGGCACCGCTGGCAAATCCTGCACCGGCTGACCTACCCCATCGTCATCGCGGGCGTGCTGCACTACCTGTGGCTGGTGAAGCGGGACATCACCTATCCCGGCATCTATGCGATTGTGCTGTGCGTGCTGCTATGCGCCCGGCTGTTGGCCCCCCGCAAGGTGGTGGCGAAGCATAGCGGCGTGCCGCCCATGACCGGCATGGGCGGCGGCATCGGTTCCCGCGCCGCGCCTCAGCGCAGCCAGAAATAAGCAACCGCAGGTCGGGCATGTATTTCCATGCCCGACATCCTCGGTCATGCGTCGGGCACGAGTACGTGCCTGACCTACCAGCGCTGTCTCAGACCACCCAGGATCATCCCCAAGTAGGCCAGGGCGAAAACGGTGAATGTGGTGGCCATGGCGGGGTCTAATGGAATTTGGCTGATGTGGGAGCGGTTTCCAACCGCGATCCACGGCGGCGCTTTGGCCTTGCCGCCGGTTCGGTCGCGGTTGGAAGCCACTTCCCACAGGCTAACCGATGAAAATCACGGAGTGGCTATGATCCGACATTCCTTCACCATCGACGCATCCAACATCGAGCCAGCCAAGGCGCACATCCGTCAGCAATTCGCGAACCTGTCCTGGTGGCCCACCGAAGACCCGACGACGGCCAAGGCGGAGTTCGAAGCCATGCAGTCCAGCCCCGAGCAACTGACCGAATGGTGCCACCGCTGGCTGTACGGTGGCGAATGGCGGCAATTGGAGAACGCCGTCGCAAGACGGATTGCGGAGGCTGGGCAGGCTGCCCCGCCCAGCCCGGAGACACTCAGGCGCGAGACGTAAGGCGATTTCCAGGAAAAGACATACCTGTAGGATGGGTAGAGCGAAGCGAAACCCATCAGCCTTTGTCCGGCTTGATGGGTTTCGCGAGTACGCTCTACCCATCCTACATCCAGATCAACGGTGACAAGCATTTTCGGAAATCGCCTTAACGGCAGTGAGGGCAAGGGAAGGAACAAGTCCCTTTAGAGGGATATTATTCCTGAGAGTGCTTGCCTCAAGCGATGACGTGCGTCTAGAAAAAAAGTTATCGCTAATTTCCGAATCTCATCCTTAAATTCTGGCTCAAATATCCATTCTTCTCCATCCCCGTGCAACACGCCTCATCCATGGATTACGCCGCGCTCGCCGCCCAAATAAAAACCTGGGGGCGCGAACTGGGCTTTCAGCAAGTCGGCATCGCCGACATCGACCTGACCCAAGCCGAAGGCCGTCTGGCGGAATGGCTGGCGGCGGGTTTCCACGGCGCAATGGACTACATGGCCCGCCACGGCAGCAAGCGTAGTCGGCCAGCGGAATTGGTGCCGGGCACCGTTCGCATTATTAGCGCCCGGCTGGATTATCTGCCGGAAGGACGCCCGGCCCTGCGGGAAAAACTGGGCGATCCCGGCTCGGCCTTCATTTCCCGTTACGCGCTGGGCCGCGATTACCACAAGCTGCTCAGAAAGCGCCTGCAACAACTGGCGGAGCTAATCGAGCGGGAGGCCGGCCCGAACGGCCACCGGGTATTCACCGACAGCGCCCCGGTGCTGGAGAAAGCCCTGGCCGAGCAAGCCGGGCTGGGCTGGATCGGCAAGCACACCAACCTCATCAACCGCCACGCCGGGTCGTTCTTCTTTCTGGGCGAGATATACACCAGCCTGCCCTTGCCGGTGGATGAGCCGGTGCCGAACCATTGCGGAAGCTGCGCCGCCTGCCTGGACATCTGCCCGACGCGGGCCATCGTCGCGCCCTACCGGCTGGACGCCCGCCGCTGCATTTCCTATCTCACCATTGAATTGCGCGGTGCCATCCCGGAGGAATTCCGCGCCGCCCTGGGCAACCGCATTTATGGCTGCGACGATTGCCAACTGGTCTGCCCGTGGAACCGCTACGCCCAACTGACCGAGGAGGCCGATTTCCTGCCGCGTCACGGCCTGGACAGCGCGGCGCTGATCGAATTATTCGGCTGGGACGAGGCGACCTTTTTGCGGAAGACCGAGGGTTCGGCGATTCGGCGGATTGGCTACGAATGCTGGCTCAGGAATATCGCCGTGGCGCTGGGCAATTCGGCGGGCGGGCCGGACGTGCGGGCGGCTTTGCGGGCGCGGGAAGATCATCCGTCGGCGCTGGTGCGGGAGCATGTGGCCTGGGCGTTGGCGGCAGTCCGTGGGGTGCGCTAGCCACGGACTCAGGTCTGGGAAATTTTTTCGTTCCCGGCGTCAGTCGTTCATGTGGTGAGCCACTGCGTGGCGCATAATTTTCCCGCTCGTTACCGATACCACACAAAAATCACGGGAGGAAAACATGCGCCGTTTCGAACTGATCGAGGGGACAGCCAGCAAGTTCTGGCAAATCCAAGTCGAGGACACGGAGTTGACCGTCACCTTTGGCCGCATCGGCACGAGTGGTCAAACCAAGCCCAAAACCTTCGTGTCCAACGCGCTAGCGCTGGCGGAAAAGACCAAGCTCATCAAGGAGAAGACCGGCAAGGGCTACAAGGAGATTTCCGCTACGGGCGCGATAGCCCCAGCGCCCATGCCCGCCCCGAAGCCCAAGCCCGCCGCCACCGCGCCCAAATCACCGCCGCCCGCGACCGAACCGGAAGCGGCCAAACCCGAGCCTCCCGTAGTCGCCCCATCACCCGCCCCCGTCATCGAGTGGCCCAGCGGCGGCTTCCTCTGGGACAACGGTTTGCGGAAGCAATTGCCGGTGGTCCGGGGCATTCACGTTCCTGAATTCAAGCCGCCCAGCGACCCGCTGCAAGAAATACCCAGCTTCGCCGACGAGGGATACAACCCCTACGCCTGGATGCAACGGCTATGGACAGGGCTAGCGGGCATGGTGCGCTGCTGGACAATGGCCGAAGCGCTGGAGAAATTGAAGCCCGATTTGCTGCGGGGCGATGATCCCGATTATTGGCATGAGCTGATCG
>NZ_JBTEKS010000299.1:0-5425 GCF_054333355.1 Methylomagnum sp.
GCTAGCGAATCGTCCTCCAGAAAACGCCATATTCGGCCCTGACAGCCTCGTGGAATGGCATGGGAAAGTCCGAGGCTTAGCACGGCCAGAGGCTTTGTGCGGCTGCTACATAATTCCGGGGAAGTTTAGTGGCTTCGGCGAAGGCTTTTTCCAATAATTCGGTCATGTTATTGATACCTATGCTTAATACGGTTGTCCGAGATTTCACCGTGTTACCTTGCCCATGAAAACGGGTTGTCGCCCCAGTCCAGACGGTCGTATAGTCCCAGCCTCCCAAAGCTTCACAGTCTCCGCCATGCCCAGAAAACCGTTTCAACCGCGCCCGTCCGCGCCCTCGACCGCTGCATTACGTGCGTTCAAAGCCGCGACTGCGCCAGTGGCGGGCCGTCGGCCCGTTGTTTCCGAGACGGCGTTGCGGCGGGCGCTACGGGCCACCGGGCCACGGCAGGCCGATGGTTCCCTGACAGGGATGCTGCGCACCCAGGCCACGGCCCAAGCGCGGGGCTTCGCGCCGCGTGTTCTAGCCTCGCTGGCCCTAGTCGCCGTCGCTGGCGCAGGCTTTTCGCTGATTCATGGCGGATCGGCCTATCTCGCGCCCGCCGCCATTTTGGGGGCTTTAACCTGCGGCGCTGTCCTCTGGCGACAGGCGCGAGAAACAAGGTTCGGACATCTTAACGAACCGCTGGACTTGGCGGCGGAATTCGACCGGCTTGCCCACAGTCAGGAAACGGCTTGGCCGGAAACCGTGACGGAGGCCATGGCGGAATTACGCCAAACGCTGGCCCGGTTGCTGCCAATTTTCCCGGCGGCGTTGGATGATGGTTCGCTGGACCTTCAAGACGCCTTTTTCATTCGACAAACAATCCTTAGCTATCTGCCGGACGCCTTGAACCGCTTCGCGGAAATTCCCGCCGCCTACCGCCACCAGCCGCAAGCCACATCCGGGCGAACCCCGGAGCAGGCGCTAGCGGCGCAGATTACAAGCCTGACCCGCAAACTTGTCGTCATTGAATCAGGACTGGCCAGCGCCCGCGCCCGCCGCCTGGAGGTCCAGGCCCGCTTCATCGACCATAAGACGTCCAGTTAACCGGGCGCTTTCGCGCCGTTTTCCCCATACCGGGCCGTCTCGATCAAATCCGCCTCATAGCCATCACGGAGGGTTTTCGCCAGGGTAAAAGACGATGAAATCAGGAAAACCCAGGCGCACACCATATACCCCTTTTCCCATAAGCCGATATTCATCCGAAACAAACCCCAGCCCGTCAGTGAAATCGCGATCATAAAGGCGACCCAGACCTGCAAGCGCCAAGCGGCGGTATCCACCGGCTCGTGCTGATTGTCGCGCAACATTTTGGCCAAGGTAAACGCGGCGGACAGACAAAAGAAATAACCCACGGCGATGAACGCCCGGTCCAAGGATTCGCTCGGCATATGCCAAATCCCGAGGGCGCACAGCGCCACGGCGGCGAGGAAAGACCCCCATACCTGCGCCCGCCAGGCCGGGGTGTCGCGTCTGACGATTAAATTCGGTTCCATGTTTGCCCCTAGTTTGATTGGTTGGTTAATGGCAAGGCTTATGTAGCTAGCGCGAACCTTCATTTCCCGCAGAGACCAGTAGTTCGGCTATCCATGCCAATACTAGCTCAACCCATGTGCGCTTTGGAGAACGCGCCCTAACTCGCGAACGGTTTCCGCCGCACTTGGGTACGTCTTACACCATCACCCGGCAAACAGTTTCTCCCGCCACCCCGCCGCCTTCCGGCAAACTTCCCCGCTGTTCAAGGTCGTCAACTCCCGGTTCCGCAGCAAGCGCCGGCCCGCCACCCACACATCCGTGACCTGATGCCGACTGGCGGCATACACGAGGTCGGAAATGGGATGGAACAAGGGCTGGGTCTCGATGCCGTCCATCCGGATGGCGGTGATGTCGGCGGCTTTGCCGACTTCCAGCGAGCCGACTTCCGATTCCAGGCCCAGCGCCTTCGCGCCGTTCAGGGTCGCCATGCGGAGGGCGGTGTGGGCGGGAATGGCGCTGGCGTCACCGGACACGGCCTTGGCGAGCAGCGCCGCCATCCGCATTTCGCCCATCACGTCCAGATCGTTGTTGCTGGCCGCGCCGTCGGTGCCGATGGCGACGTTGACGCCCGCACTCACCAGCTTGGCGACCGGGCAAAAGCCACTCGCCAGCTTCAAATTCGACTCCGGGCAATGCACGACGCTAGCGCCGCTACTCGCCATCAATTCGATTTCCTCGTCGGTGAGATGGGTCATGTGGACGGCGACGAAGTGCGGGCCGAGCAAATCCAATTGCTGCAAGCGCTTGAGGGGCCGCATCCCATACTGCTTGCGGCTGCCCTCGATCTCGTCGGCGGTCTCGTGGACGTGCATGTGAATGGGCCGGTCCAATTCCGCCGCCAGGGTGCGCATTTTGATGAGCGGTGCATCTGACACGGAGTAGGGCGCATGGGGCGCGAAGGCCAGACTAATCAGCGGGTCATTAACCCATTCGTCGTGTAGCGCCAAGCCCTTGCTCAGATACTCGTCCGGCCCGCCCGCCCACGCGCTGGGGAAATCCACCAGGATCATCCCCGCCACCGCCCGCATCCCGCATCGCGCCGCCTGCCGCGCCGTCACGTCGGGGAAGAAATACATATCGTTGAAGCAGGTCACGCCGCCCCGGATCATTTCCGCCAAGGCGAGGTCGGTGC
Organism: Methylomagnum sp.; assembly: GCF_054333355.1. Lineage (NCBI taxonomy): Bacteria > Pseudomonadati > Pseudomonadota > Gammaproteobacteria > Methylococcales > Methylococcaceae > Methylomagnum > Methylomagnum sp. Next base: position 2,709 of record NZ_JBTEKS010000299.1, read on the forward strand.
CATCCCGCACGAACGCCTCGCCCACCCATTTCTGCTCCAGTGGCCAGATGTGATCGGTGAGCCATTCCATCAGGGGACGGTCGTCGGCGATGCCCCGCAGCAAGGCCATGGCGGCGTGGGTGTGAGCGTTGACGAAGCCGGGAATCAAGGCGTGCTCGCCGAAATTTTCCTCGACGGCGGTGGGATATTTGGCCCGCGCCACATCCGCTGGTATCAAGTCGGCGATGCGTCCACCAGACAGGGCCAGGGCGTGGTTTTCCAGGACGGTTCCGTCCGGTTCGACCGGGATGATCCAACGGGCGGTCAGCAGGGTGTCGATGGACATGGTAAAACCTAGTATTTCGGTAGACTTTAGCACGGCGGGCCGGATGGCGCATCCGGTGGCGGATCGGCGCATTGTAAACGATGCGGGGCGCGGGTTTGCGGGTGGGCGGGGTAGGTGACTGGGCCTGTGCTTGGCTCGGGCCGGACGTAAAGCATGGAGGCGAATGTAGGTCAGGCTTTAGCCTGACTCCGCCGCCCCGTTTGATAGGGATCGGGCTAAAGCCCGACCTACAAAAAGACTGGGATGGCGGAGCGTTAGTGGGCGTTAAAAATCTTGGGAGGTCGTTTCGTTGGCCTTGTCGCGGTTGGCGAAGTAATACCAGCCATGGGAGGCCGCGATATAAAGCGCCGTCCCAGTCAATACCCCGGACACCGGCAGGTCATTGATTTCGCCATAGAACTTGGCACCCAGGCCGGTGGCGAGGAAGGTGTAGGCCATGAACAGCGCCTCAAAGTGACCGCCGCGCAGATAACAGAAGTACCACAGGCCGATTTCGCTGAAGACCAAATAACCGATGGCGATCAGGAGGTTATTGCGCAAAGGGCCGTACATGCCGTCCTCATCCGGGATGATGAAGTCGGGAAAATTGAACGCGGCGATGCCCCCCAGGATGGCTAGCCAGACGGAAAAATGGAAGTTGAAATTAATGAATTTGTTGATGTTCATGGTTTTGTCCGGTTGGGAATGAGTGGCGGGAACGGCCCGCCAGAACGATTCCTCCCGTCACGGCGGGGCACCCATTCGAGAAGCCGCTAGAAGGATAAGTTCCCAAGCCCGACCGGGTCTCTGAGTCGTTCCGAATGTGGAACTTTGCCAAACGGCCTAAGTCCTAGCGGATAAGTGTCGGGAACGACGCCGACTACTCATCACATCCTTTTGAGTAGTTCTGAACCCCGGTCTCCCCAACCGGGTACTCCTGCCCCGAAGCATCCCCCTTTGCTTCGGGGCTTTTTTTGGGCCTTTAGTCCAGCGCTTCGGCAGATTCCGGCGAGGCCAGCCAGTTGTCCAGCGTCGCATGAGCCTCTTCAACGCCCACCCGCTTCAACGCGGAAAACAATTGCAGGCTGACGGCATTGGCGCCATGGGCCAGGGCCAGCATTTGCCGAACCTTTTGCAAGGTGCCCGTGGCGGCGCCCCGGCTGAGCTTGTCCGACTTGGTCAGGAGGACGTGCACGCCCAGCTCATAGTGCAGGCACCACTCGATCATGCGCTGATCGAATTCCGTCAGCGGATGGCGGATGTCCATAATCAGGAACACGCCGCGCAGGCAGCGGCGCTGGCTCAAATAGCCTTCGATCATCGCCCCCCACGACTGCTGCGTGTCCACCGGCACCTTGGCGTAGCCATAGCCGGGCAGGTCCACCAGCCGCCGCTGGTTGTCCAGGCGGAAAAAGTTCAGCAATTGGGTCCGGCCAGGGGTTTTGCTGACTCTGGCGAGGGTCTTCTGTTGGGTGATGAGATTGATGGCGCTGGATTTCCCAGCGTTGGAACGGCCCGCGAAGGCCACTTCGGCCCCCAGGTCCGGCGGGGCGTTATTCAGGGCGGAGGCGCTCGCGACAAAACTGGCCTGATGATAGAGAGGATTCACTCGGGTAGTGCCTTGGGAAGTAATTGACTTTTCTAGTGTACCCGTATTTTATTGCGGGTTCGAAGGGTGCCGGGGCAAGACGCTTGTTCCACGCCGCCCAGGCTCCCGTCACGGCTATCGAGGGCGGGGGCTAGCGAATTACAATAAACCATCGACAACACTCCGCTTACGAATCGAGGTATCGGGCATGGGAACAATCAGGTTTTGGATTGGTTTGCTTCTGTTGAGCGGCGCGTCCGTGGCGCTGGCTCAGGGCGACGCCAAGGCGGGTAAAGAAAAGGCGGAAGCCTGCGGCGGTTGCCACGGCGAGGACGGCAACAGCAGCGCACCGATTTTCCCCAAGCTGGCGAGTCAGCACGCCTCCTTCATCGCCAAGCAATTACACGATTTCAAGAGCCAGAAACGCGCCGAGCCGACCATGAGCGCCCTGGCCGAGCCTTTGACGGACGCCGACATCGACGACCTCGCCGCCTATTACTCCCAGCAGAAGATCACCATCGAGAAGGGCGAGACGAACGCTCTGGGCGAAAAAATCTATCTGACCGGCAACCTCGCGACCAGCGTGCCGGCCTGCACCGGCTGCCATGGGCCGGGCGGCAACGGCAACCCAAAGGCCGTGTTCCCGCAGCTTAACGGGCAATACGCCGCCTACATCGAAAAGACCATGAAGGACTTCAAGACCAACGCCCGCAGCAACGATTTGAACGGCATGATGCACAAGATCGCCGTGCGGCTGACCGAGGAGGAAATCAGCGCGGTGGCGGACTACATCTCCACCCTGGATTAAGCCCCGCGCCGTTTCGA
>NZ_JBTEKS010000300.1:0-5408 GCF_054333355.1 Methylomagnum sp.
AGCGGGCTTCAGCCCGCGACCGGACGCGCCCCTGGATTCCGGTCGCGGGCTGAAGCCCGCTCCCACGGGGCCGTCCGTGGGGGCGTCAGCCCGCATCTCCCGGCGCAACATCGCCACCATGGGTTCTAGTTCGCCACCCCGCACGGTGTTCGCCAGCGTCTCCAACAGCCGCCGATAGGGCTGGCCGTAACGGATTGCCAGCGCACTAAGCACCCGCCGCAGCAGGTCTTCGGCGTCCGGCGGTCCCGGCTGTTCCCGCTCTTGGCTCAGCAGGTAAGCCAGCAGATAGGCCCGAACCTGTCCGGCGTAGGCCGCATCCTCCCCGGCCAGTGCTTCCAGCGCCGTCCGGCAGGCGGGGACAAGGCCGGTCCCGGCGAGCAAGTCGAACACCCGCTCGTAAAACGCTGCCGGAAGCCGCCGCGCCAGCCGCTTCACGGCGGACTCCAAGGGACCGACCCGGCGCAGCGCCGCCAGCACCGCCCCATCGGTGAGGGATGCCAGCCACGCCACCCATTCCGCCTCGGACCCCTCCCGCGCCGCCGCAGGCCATAAGCCATAGCGCAGCAGGCGTTCCAGTGCGTCGGCGGCGGCCGGTGTTGCCCGAGCGGAGTCCTCCATTCGCGCCGCGCCCGCCTCCCCGGCCCACGTTGCCACCGCGTCGAACGGGGGGGCGTTATATGCTCCCTCGCCCTCTGGGAGACCTGTTCTGAGCGGAGTCGAAGAGGGGCTGGGGTGAGGGTGGTCAAAAGAAGCTTTCATTCCACCGTCATCTATATGCGGGAGGTCGGCGAATTCCCGGACCACCGCCGCGATGTCCGAACGCGCTGCCACCGCCGGATCGTGGGCCAGATCGAACCATAGACGCGCCAGCTCCTCCGGCCGTTGCCGCCGCAATCCGGCCAGCAGGTGGCGCAGGCCGCCCGCATCGGCGAACCGGCTCCAGGCGGGGGGCCGCCCGTTCGCCAGCCAGTGGGCCAGGAGGTCCAGGTCGTCATGACCCTGGGAATGCGGGTTCGGTCGCGGTTGGGAACCGCTCCCGTTGGGGGCTGGGTTGGCGTGTGCCTGGGAATGCTCCTCCCCCGCCAGCCTGGGCGTTGATGACGTCACTAGGCCGACGTGGAATTCGTCCGCCAGGGACAGGAGGATGGATGGCAGCGAGTAGCGTTGCGAGGCCACGGTACGCAGCAAATCGCTACGCACGATCAGGCCCAGTAATAGTTCGCCATAAGCGATGCGGTAGCGGGCCGCCATCTTGAGCAGGGTGCTTTTGACGAAGGAGCGGGCGTTGAAGTGGGAACCCCGCTCGCACAACAGGAAGGTCAGGACGAATTCCCACAGGGTTTTCCTGAAACCGCGGTTTTCCTGCTGCACCACTGGCCGACGCGCCTGAACCTCGGCCACGTCCCGGACGTAGGCGACGATCAGCCCGGCATCGCCGGGTTCCAGCAAGCCCACCAAGCGCTCGATCACCCGCCCGGAAAACTCGAAGGCCAGACGCTTGCGGACGCTGTCCCGGTAGCCCAGGCGACGCAGCAGGTAGAGCAGTTCGTCGGGGGCCTCGTCCATGAGGGAATCCAGAATCCGGTTGATCCCCAGGCCGGGATCAATGCCCACCGGCCATGGCATCACCCCGCCCGACAGAAACGATTCCAGCACTTGGAGGCGGCGCCGGGCCGGGCTGACGGACTCCGGCTCGGCGGATTTCCCGGCAGCGGCGATTTCCAACAATACCGCCCCGTCCAGTTCGGGTCGGCCCGATTCGGCGCGGGCCAAGCGGCCCGCCAGCTCCCCGTAGGAAACGGCGAGGCGTCCCGCCACTTGCCGCGCCAGACTCTCGACGAAGGCGCGGCGGTTGAATTCAAGCCCCCGCTCCACCAAGAGATAGGCCAGCACGAATTCCCAGGCCATGCGGCTCAGGACGCGGCGGTTCGCTAAGCCCGGTCCCGGCCATTCCGCCAGGGCGCGGGCTAGGTCGATGATGAAACCGGCGTGATCCGGTTCCAGCAGGCGGATCAGCCGGTGCAGGGTGCTTTCGGAAACATGGCTGGCGATCCGCTTGCGGATACCGGCTTTTTGACCAAGCTCCCGCAGCAGCCGGGCCAGTGCCTCCGGCGTGGCGTCCGCCGCCGCGATTAGCAGACGGTCGGGATGGGTCGCCGCGCCCGTGGCGCCCGGCAGAACCCCCCGCGCCAGATAATCGGCCAAGCCATGCAGCGGCGCCAACTCCGAAGCGCCGCCAAGCCCCGCCGGAACCGCTTCCGCGCTGGGTTCCGGCCAGCGGCGGGGCAGTTTCTCGGCCAGAAAGCGCCGCAGCGCTGCCCGGATTTTTCTCGCGAGGTCATCCTCCAGGCGGTCTTCGGCCACGGGGCCAAGCTCCAATTCCACCCGCTCGAACAGGAACACCGTGTCGCCGGTCCCGAACTCGATCAAACAGGCTTCCAAGACCTCGCCCAAGCTAGCCCGGCAGAAATCGCCGACCCGTTTCCGAACCGGCTCCGCCTGCCGTTCTTGGGCGATGTCCAGTTCCAACACGACCCGGGTGATGCTATGTCGAAGATTCGCCACAATCAGCCTTTGAAGCTTATCGCCTTAAGTCAAGTTAAGCGCTCGTGGTCCTGGAAGGACGGGCTTTCGTATTCGGAGTCCGAACTTTAGTTTGGATTTATTTTCAATGGCTTACGCCATTTTTCAAACTAAAGTTCGGACTCCAGACCGGCTTAACCTAAGGGCAGTGCCCTGCGGCTCGCAAACGGGCCATCCGTGGGGCGTCCGGGCGCGTTCAAGCGTCTGCCAGATCGCGGCTCGGTTGCGGCTGGTTGTCCCCGGCGCTGTGGCTCTCTTTCACGGCGGCCTGCGCCCAGACGCTATTTTCCTTGGCGAGGCGGCCTTCCACCCGCTGCACTAGCCTGTTGAATGGCCGCTCGCCGTCGTAGGGTTCGGTGCGGGTGAGGTATAGAAACTTCTCCTGTTTGAGCGCTTCGGCGGTCGAGCGGTATTCGAGCCAGCGCTCCTGATATTGGTTGAGGCTGAGCAGCCCGGCGATGATCGTAATCAGAAGGCCCAGCATCCCCACCGTTGGCGTGATGTAAGCCAAGGTTTCGGTGTATCCAGACAGGAACGGAATGCTCGAAGCCGCGAGTATTTCCAGCATACGCAGATGTTTGTAGCGGGTTTGATAGGCTTGGCTTTTCCTGTCGAACCAGTCGATTTGATCTTGGAGCCGCTGTTCTAGGTAGGTTTGTTCGTTCATGGCTTTTCACGCTGCTGCTAAACCGTGTTCGTTGGGAAAATGTGGTCGAAGCCGATGAATGGCTATGGCAAGGCCATTTTCCAATGGGAGGGGGCGTAGTATAGATTTTTTTGAAATCAGGTCGCGCTTGAAACACAAACGCTGCCACCTAGCGGAGGGCGTTTGCTCTCACGCCTCGCGTGGCGGGTCGGCAAGCTCAGCCGGGTCTCGACAATTAGCCAGCATTCGATGAGCCAGCCAACCGCCGTCCTGTCCCAGCCACTTGCCAAGGGCCGTCCAGGGACCCATCATGCCTCCCAGCCGGAGCGATGGGTTTCGCTGCGCTGGCACCCATCAGCCTATGTGGCGCATTCGGCGGCGGGACACGGAGCTTCATATATGCCGCGTTCAGCCACCAACTGAACACCTTGCCCATAAATCAATAACAATCAAAATCCACCCATGCACGACAAAACCACCCTAAAACTAGGCGCCCTGGCCGCCACCTACCTGCTCTGGCTCACGGTCTGGCTGGTATTGGGACCGGCGGCTTTCGGGTCGGCTTATTACAACTGGGACGAAAGCTCGGTGACGGGCCTCTCGGCCACCCTGGCCTTCCTGGTCGCCCGGCGCGTCGGCGAACCCCATGCCGGCTTCCTGCGCCTGACCGGACTCGGCCTAGTCACGCTGTGCGCCTCGTGGATCATGTACGATCCCCCCGGCATTCATCCCGGCTTCCACTTTTCGGGCGAAGGGACGCCCAGCTATTCGTCGGTCAGCTACGCCCTGTTCGTGTTCGCCTGGATCTGCGCCTGGGGCTACCGGGTCATCGACCAGTGGCGGCGGCGTCCGCCCTCGGTCCTCACCGGGGCGGTGTTCGCCATCCTGATGTTCGGCCTGGCCCTGATCCTGGCCAATTACTACTATCCCGAATACGGCTCCAACATTTTGGACACCGTCGCGGGCCGACTCGACGCGGTCGCGGCTGGTCTCGAATTCATCACCCTGGTCGTCGGGCTGGCTTCGATCCTGCTTGGCGAATCGGCGGTGCTGACCTGGATGCTGTTCGCCACGGTGTTGCAGGTGGCGAGCGACATGGCTTACGCCGAGGCGGAGGTTCCCGCCGTCATTGAGCCATTCTGGATGCTTGGGGAATTCCTGATGCTGGCCGCGCTGGTGGCGCTGCCCGGCGCGGCGGCGCGGTTCGCGCCACAGCCGGAGCCTAGCCCCGCGCCCGGAAAGGCGCCCGGCGCAGATCGGTCGGGCCTTTCGGGCATTCTGATTATGCTCTCCCTCGGCGGCGCCTTGCTGTTGGTGGCGGTGTGGCTGACGCCGATCCATTCCGTCTGGAAGTCGTTCTTTTCCGTGCTGTTCATCGTGGCGCTGGTGGTGATCCTGGTGTGGATCACCGAGCGTTTCGACGAGACCGTCAAATATCTACAAGTCCATACCGAGAATCTCTATTGCGGACGCTTCGCCCCTTGTGACTGGCGCGAGGCGGAGCCGCGCATCCGGGCGACCCTGCTCTCCACGGGCCTCGGCGCCTACCTGGACGCCCTCCGCGAGGCGGCGACGCGGCTCCGGCGGGATGTGCTTTTCCTCGGACCCGAGCGGCTTTACCTGCCGCCGAAAGCGTCCGGTGGACAGGGGCGGGTGCGCTGCTTCATCGTCATGCCGTTCAGCCTGGAATGGTCGAACGACGTTCACCGCATCCTGTCCCGCGTCTGCGAGGCCGCCGGTGTCCAGCCGGTGCGCGGGGACGATCTGTTCACCCCGACCGATATCCTCAACGACATCTGGCAAAGCATCAATGGCGCGGATTTCGTCATTACCGACATCAGCGGACGGAATCCGAACGTTTTCTACGAACTGGGCATCGCCCACACGCTGGCCAAGCCGGTGCTGCTGATTTCCCGCAGCGCCGCCGACATTCCCATCGACCTCAGCACCCGGCGGGTGATCCTGTACGGGCAGTCGGAACTGGATTGGCGGGACGACCTTGACCGCAAGGTGTCGAAGGCGGTTCGGGAGATACTCGACGCCTACGGCCTGGCGGCGGTGGAAGGCACCGCGACCGGGGCCAGGCAATTTTCCGGGGAGGATGCGCCGGAGCCGGGCCTAAAGGAATTTCCGGCCCTACCGCTCGTTCCCGAAACAGTGAGCCCTTGAGCGGGCGACG
>NZ_JBTEKS010000301.1:0-5408 GCF_054333355.1 Methylomagnum sp.
GGCAGGCGAACAAGGGCTGGCCGTTGAGGATGCCGATGCGCCAGTCGAAGTGGGTGTAGAGGAATTCCTGGGCCAGGATCAAATCGGATTCCTTGAACAGCCTGTCGGTCAAGTCGCGGAACTGGCGGGCGTCGTCGGCCTTGAACACGCCCCGCGAGAAGGAGCCATCGGGAATCTTCAGCACCACCGGGAAGCCAATGGCCGCCCCCGCCGCGATGGAGTCCGGGTCGCCCTTTTGCAGAATCCGGGTGGTCGGGGCCGGGATGCGGTTGGCGGCCATCAGCTCGGCGAGATAGACCTTGTTGGTGCATTTGAGGATGGAGTCCGGGTCGTCGATGACCACCAGCCCCTCGATCTGGGCCTTGCGGGCGAAGCGGTAGGTGTAGTGGTCGATGGCCGTGGTTTCGCGGATGAACAGCGCGTCGTACTCCGCCAGCCGCTCGTAGTCCCGCCGCTCGATCAATTCCACATCCACGCCCTGCTTCTTGCCCGCCTTGACCAGCTTTTGCAGCGCGGTGGCGTTGGAGGGCGGGATTTCTTCCGCCGGGTTGCGCAGGATGGCCAAGTCCCAGCGGGCGGCGTTGCGGGCGCGGGGCACGCGCCAAGGCTTGGCGAGGTAGCCGGTCAGGGAGTCGATGAAGAACCGCCGGTGCGGGCCGCTGGCGAGTCCGTTGAGCGGCACCGCCTTCACCGTGTCCAGGCTCCATTTGCCCTGGTAGCGGAATTCCACCTTCAACAGCGGGCAGCGGAACTGGTCGAAAATCTGCCGGGCCAAGTCCTGCAATTCCGGGCCTTCGCAGCGGCCAAAGAAGATGGGGAGTTCGAAGCTGGGACCGGCCTCGGCGGGGCGCTTCTTGAGGCTGCGCTGAATCAGCCCGTCCAAGTCCTCCATGTTGAGGCTGTAGATGGACTTGCTGCGGAGGCTGGCGAGGGTCCGCACCGTGGGAATGACCCGGTGGCTGCGCGGCTCGGCCAACAGCGAGCAGTAATAGCCCGCGCTGAGGTAGCGGTAGCTGCGGCACAGGTTGATGACGCGGATGTCCCTGGCCTTGAGGTATTCCGGCTTGGAGAGGTAATCGCGGGCCGCGACCACCGGCACGGACGACGGATAATCCGGCTGCCAGTCCTTCAGGCTTTCGACGACGACGATGTGTAGGGCCATCTTAATGACGGCGGGATTTGCTGGGCTTTTTTAGAATCAGCACCGCTTTCTGGCCGGTCTTGCCATAGCGGGCCATGCGCTGGAAATCCTTTTTCAATATCGGCATATTGACACAGTCTGTCAGGGTTTTGCCCGCTTCGCTATCCACGAAGGGATCATGTAAGTAAAAGTAGTCCTCATCGTAGCCCGTGACGACCACCCAGTGGGGGAATTTTTCCTGGTACAGCCGGTACGAACTGATAAGAACCACCGGAATGCCGCCTTGTTCCATCTTCTCTTGAAGATCATTGACGTTCAGGGCGCCATACACCAATTTGACCGGCAAATCCCGCAATTCGTCGAGGAAGTCCTCCTGCACGATCTGCATGACCTCGCGCTTTTCCGGGTCGCGCACCGAGGTGATGAACAAGGCGCCCTCGTCGTTGACGTACACCTCCACCTCAAAACCCCGCCGGAAAGCCGACAGCGCCATCCCGTAGGGTCCGCAGCCGCCATGGCCGGAGGTCATGAACACGGTGGTGGATTCCCGCCAGATGCGCAGCTCCAGCCGCCGGCTCAACTCCAACTCGGACAGCAGCGCCTTCATGCCCATCATCAGCGAGGCGGGACCGCAGGTGAAATCCAGGGTTTGCTGGTAATAGGGCACGCGGGCCAGCTCGGGATTGAGGTGCGGCGCGAGGGTCTTCTCGAAGCGCAGGGCCGCCGCGTGGTCCTCGTAGTAATCCGGCACGATCTCCAAGTAGCGGTAGCCCAGCTTCTCGAACAGCTTGATGGAGGCCGGGTTGTCCCGCCGCACCTCCAGCCGCAGGGCGATGCACTCCCGCTCCAGGGCCAGCTTTTCCGAGGCTTCCACCAAGGCGCGGCCTATGCCTTGCCGCTGGCAGGCGAGATCGACCGCGTAGGAATAGAGCCGCGCCAAGGACGTGCCGGTGTGGAACAGCGTCATCGCGTAGCCGCGAATCAGCCCGTCCAACTCTTCCACCAGGGTCGCGGCGTTGGCCTTGGTCAGCAGGTAGCGGAAATTGCGACGGGAAATCCGGTCGGTCTCGAAAGCGCTGTTTTCGATGCGGACCAGGGCATCCAAATCGTCCAGGGTGGCCGGGCGGATCATTAGGAAGTGGTTAATGGTCAGTGGTTGGTGACGAGGAGCCTGCTGGCGAGGGGTTGGCTTTGCCGAATTTTCCACTAATCACTCACCACTGACCACTACTCACTTTCCCCATTCTGCTAAGCTGCGCGTACCGCCCGACTAGAGGCGGATACTCAATCGCCACAATCAGCTTAGGAGAGAACCATGAAGCGCGAATTCAAATACATCGGCCTGGCCCTGCTGGCGGCGTCCCTGGCCGCCCCGGCCTTCGCCGAGGAAGCCAAGCCCGCCGCGCCACCCGCCGCGCCCGGTCAGTCCATGGGTGGCATGGGGGGAATGATGGGGGGCGGCGGCATGATGAGCGAGGAGATGAAGGAGAAGCATCTCAAGCAGAAGCAGGAACACCAACTGAAAATGCACGAGTTCTCGACCAAGATCCTCGCCGCCAAGGACGACAAGGAGCGCGACCAGTTGAAGGCGGAACAGCTTCAACTCATGAAGGAATACGAGAAGGCCCACATGGAGATGATGCAGCAGCACATGCAGCAGATGATGCAGGGCGGCGGGATGGGAAGCATGGGTGGACAGGGGGGACATGGCGGCCATGGCGGCGGCGGCATGGGTGGAATGCAGCAAGGCGGTTCGGGCGGCATGGGGGGCATGGGTGGAATGCAGCACGGCACCCCGCCCGCCGCGCCCAGCCAGCCGCCAGCCATGGCGCATTGATATGAAATAGCCAACTTCGCGACACTTCGCGGGGTATGCCACGGGGCGGATTGCTGGCATTGGCGATCCGCCCCGTTTGTTTTTGTGGCCAGCCTCGCGGGCTGGGTTGGGGCACGGAACCCAGCATCCCAGCCAACCACCGCCCCGCGCCCCACAATCAAAATCCCCTTCCCCGCCATCCCGCCTTCTCCGGGTAAAATAGCCGGTTTTTGCGCCCCCCAATCACGCGACATGAAAGTCCTGCACTGCTCATGGATACCCGAGCCAGGCGACGGGTTCGTCCAGCCGGGCGACTTCTGGCTGTGGACGGAAGACGCACGGCTCCGACCGGACACGGAAGCCCCGCGCCATCCACGCCATCTGCCCAAAACGGAACTGATCGCCTTCCTCGAAAATCCCCTGGGCCTGACCATCTCCCCCTTCGAGCGCCGCTTTCACTTCCTCCCGCAAACGCTGGCCCTGCCCACCGCCGGGGAGGCGCCCTGCCCTTCGCCCGAATTCGAACCCAGCGACACGGACGCCCCGCCCACCGCCCTCCGCGCCTGGGAAGTGGACGCCTACCGCCTGACCCGGCCCATCAAGCAACTCGGCGAGCTGCGCTTCCTGGCTTTCTGCCACAGCCACGACATCCGCCCCGGCACCGACCTCTTGTTCTGGCACTACTACACCCAATCCCTGAAAGCGGTGATTCTGCGCGACCGCTACATCCCCGCCCTGCTCTACCGCGAACCGCCCAGCGGGGAGCCTGAGCTGTACGCGGGCTGGGAAATCGTCTCCGACGACTACGAACACCTGATCCGCGACGCCGCCGGACGCATGCCCCCGGCCTCGGCGATGGCGGGCGAGCGGATGTACGACAAGGCCAGCCTGCTCCGGCATTGCGCCGAGACGCTGATTCATCGGCTAGTCTCCCAGACCTCCCACACCCCGAAGCTGGAGCGCCAAGTGCGCGGCACCCTGGTGGACGCCGCCCGTTCCGACCAAGCGGGCGGCCAGCCCTGGAAAATGGGCGAAGGGCTGGACACCTACCGGGACTGGCAATCCTGGCGGCGCAAGCTGGTGGGCCGGCGCGGCGAGGCGGGTTTCAGCCTGCTGTTTCAATTGCGGGAAGCGGAGCGGGAACAGGAGACCTGGCGCTTGGAGCTGCTGGTGTCGCCGCGCAAAGACCCGTCCCGGCAACTGCCCCTGGCCGAATACTGGCGGCTGGACACGGGCGAACACCGCGCCTTCGGCACCCTGTGCGGCGGGCAGTTCGACAAGCATTTGCTGCTGGCCCTGGGCCAGGCGGCCCGCATCTATCCCCGCCTGTGGGAAGGTCTGGACGAACCCCAACCCTCCGGGCTGAACCTGAATATCGACGAAGCCTTCGCCTTCTTGCAGGAAGACGCCTGGGTGCTGGAAGACGCGGGTTTCGTCGTGCTGGTGCCCTCCTGGTGGACGCCCCAAGGCCGCCGCCGCGCCAGAATCAGGCTGCACGCCACGGGCCGTGGCCCTTCCGGCGCGGGACGGCGTAACAGCCTCGGCCTCGACAACCTGATTTCCTACCGCTACGACCTGTCCCTGGGCGACGAGGCGCTGGACGAGTCGGAATGGGCGAGCCTGGTGGAAAGCAAGACCCCGCTGGTCCGCTTCCGGGGCCGCTGGCTGGCGTTGGACCGGGACAAGATGCGGGAAATGCTGGAATTCTGGCGTCGCCACCGGGACGAAGGCGGCGGCATGAGCCTCCCGGACCTGATGCGGAAGGCGGCGGAGGACGCGGATTTCTTCGAGGTTGAGCCGCAGAAGGCGCTGGCCGAGATGCTGGCGAAGCTGCGCGACCACAGCCGCATGGAACCCGCCGACGATCCGCCCGGCTTCGGGGCGCAATTACGCGATTACCAGAAGCGCGGCTTGGCCTGGATCGCCTTTTTGGAAGGCTTGGGGCTGAACGGCTGCTTGGCCGACGACATGGGCCTGGGCAAGACCATTCAAGTGCTGGCCCGGCTGATCCAGGAACGGGTCGGCGGCTCGGCTCCGCTCACCGAACGCGGTTCGGCTCAGATCAACGAAGGCGCTTCGATTTCGTCCAAGAACAAACCCCGTTCCCTGAGCGGAGCCGAAGGGAGCCACGTCGAAGGGCGTTCCCTGAGCGGAGCCGAGGGGAACAACGCCATTCCACCCACCCTGCTCATCGCCCCCACCTCGGTCATCGGCAACTGGAAAAAGGAAATCGAGCGCTTCGCCCCGGACCTTAGGGCCTTCATCCACCACGGCACGGTGCGCACCCAGGAAGCGGCCAAGTTCCGGCAGACCTGTCTGAATCACGACGTGGTCATCACCTCCTACGCCCTGGCCCGCAAGGACGAGAAGCTGCTGTCGCCGATCCGCTGGCGGCGGGTGGTGCTGGACGAGGCACAGAACATCAAGAATCCCACCTCGGCCCAGACCAAG
>NZ_JBTEKS010000302.1:0-5406 GCF_054333355.1 Methylomagnum sp.
GGAGCGGTCTTTAGGCCGCGACCTATAACAGTCGCGGTCTAAAGACCGCTCCCACATCTTTTTATCCGAGAGAAAACCATGACCCAAAAACCCGTACTTCGAGTCGGCGTCGGCGGCCCCGTCGGCTCCGGCAAGACCGCCCTGGTGGACGCGCTGTGTAAGAAGATGCGCGACGCTTACCAAATCGGCGTCGTGACCAACGACATCTACACCCGCGAGGACCAGCAATTCCTCATCCGCAGCCAAGCCCTGCCGGAGGAGCGCATCCTCGGCGTCGAAACCGGCGGCTGTCCCCACACCGCCATCCGCGAGGACGCCTCCATGAACCTCGCGGCGGTGGACGAACTCTGCCAGCGCTTCGACAACCTGGACTTCGTGCTGGTGGAGAGCGGCGGCGACAATCTCAGCGCGACGTTTAGCCCGGAACTGGCCGACCTGACGATTTACGTCATCGACGTGTCCGCGGGCGACAAGATTCCCCGCAAGGGTGGCCCCGGCATCACCCGCTCGGATTTGCTGGTCATCAACAAGATCGACCTGGCACCTTACGTGGGCGCGTCGCTGGACGTGATGGGCCGGGACGCCAAGAAAATGCGCGGGGAGCGTCCGTTCGTGTTCACCAATATCAAGACCGGCCATGGCCTGGACGAAGTGATTCAATTCATCGAGCGACAGGGGATGCTGGCGGGGACAGGAGATTAAGTCATAGGATGGGTGGGGCGAAACCCATCAAGCCGCCTAGCCCGGAGCGATGGGTTCCGCTACGCTCCACCCATCCTATAGTTTCTGACGCCCTGCACCACCCCATGCCCACCCGCATCCTCATCGTCGAAGACGAAGCCGCCATCGCCGACACCATCGCCTATGCCCTCTCCACCGACGGCTTCGCGCCCGCCTGGTGCGGCACCGGGGCGGCGGCGCTGGATGAAATCGCCCGCGAGGAACCTGCGCTTATAGTTCTCGACGTGGGCCTCCCGGACATCAACGGCATCGAGCTATTCCGGCTCATCGCGGCCCGCACGTCCGCGCCGGTCATCTTCCTGACCGCCCGCTCCAGCGAGGTGGACCGCATCGTCGGGCTGGAACTGGGTGCCGACGACTACATTGCCAAGCCGTTCAGCCCCCGCGAATTGACCGCCCGCATCCGCGCCGTGCTACGCCGCGTCCAGCGCGCCCCGGCGGCACCGACTCCCGCCCATGCAACCGCCCTCCCCTTCGACGTGGACGAGGACAAAATGCGAGTCCGCTATTTCGGCCAAGCGCTGAGCCTGACCCGCTACGAATTCCGCCTGCTCTGCCTGTTGATCCAGAGGCCGGGCCGGGTCTACCGCCGCGACGAGCTGCTGAACCGGGTCTGGGATGAACCCGACGCCAGCTACGACCGCACCGTGGACGCCCACATCAAGACCCTCCGCGCCAAGCTGAAAGCCATCCGGCCCGACCTGGAAGCCATCGAGACCCATCGCGGCAGCGGCTACGCCCTTCGGGAAGACTGGTGAGCGCCCGGGGCCGGGTGTTCCTCAGCCTGATCCTGGTGTTCCTGCTGGGGCTGGGCTGGCTGGTCCAGCGCAATATCGAAGTCTTGGAACAGCGCTATCGGGAATCCGCCGAAGAATTGCTGGTGGACACCGCCCAACTGGTGGCCGCGCTGGTGGCGACCGACATCCAAAACGGGGGGATTCAAGCCGACCGATTGCGCCTCGCCATCCCCGCCCTGCATAAGCAGCGTTTCGAAGCCCGCATCTTCCAGGCCATTAAGCGCGACGTGAATCTCCGCCTGTACCTGACCGACGCCGCCGGGCGGGTGATTTACCATTCGGAAGGCCGACACGAGGGCGAAGATTTCCGGCACTGGCGCGATGTGCAATTGACCCTGCAAGGCCAGTACGGCGCCCGCACTAGCCGGGACTCGCCCGATGAACCCGACTCGTCGGTGATGTGGGTGGGTGCCCCGGTGGTGTGGAATGGCGAGATCATCGGCGTGGCGAGCGTCGGCAAGCCCACCTCCAGCCATCTGCCGTTCATCGAAGCGGCCCGCAAGAATCTGGTGGCGGGCGGCGCGAGCGCGGGGCTGGCCGTGGTGTTGGCCGGGTTGGCGGTGGCGGTGTGGATGGTGCGGCCCTTCGGCTTGGTGACGGAATATCTGCGGCTGTTCCGCAACCGCGAGCGGGCCGCGCTGCCGCGTTTGAGCCGTAGCGCCTTGGGCCTTTTGGGCGCGGCCTATGACGAAATGCGCGATGCCCTGGCGGG
This sequence comes from Methylomagnum sp., assembly GCF_054333355.1. NCBI lineage: Bacteria > Pseudomonadati > Pseudomonadota > Gammaproteobacteria > Methylococcales > Methylococcaceae > Methylomagnum > Methylomagnum sp. The sequence continues at coordinate 2,251 of NZ_JBTEKS010000302.1, forward strand.
CCGCAATTACGTGGAGGAATACGTCCAAGCCCTGACCCACGAACTCAAAAGCCCGCTGTCCGCCATCCGGGGCGCGGCGGAATTGCTGGCGGAAGACCCGCCGCCGCCACAGCGGGCGCGGTTCCTCGCCAACATCCAGGCCGAAAGCGGGCGCATTCAAGACTTGGCGGAGCGCCTGTTGGAACTGGCCGATTTGGAGAAGCGCCACCGCCTGACGGAACTGGCCCGGCTGGAACTTGGCCCCTTGATCCGGGACACGCTGGATTCTCTGCACGCCACCGCCGCCGCCCGCGCCGTTGCCTTTCATGTCGAGACGCCGGACGGTTGCCGGGTCAATGGCGACCGCTTCTTGCTGCAACGGGCACTCGCCAATTTGCTGCATAACGCCTTGGAATTCTCGCCGGAAGGCGGCGCGGTCGAAATCAGCGTACATAGCGCCAAGCGGCACCACGATATTCTCATCCGCGACCACGGCCCCGGCTTGCCCGCCTTCGCCGAGAAGCGGGTGTTCGAGCGTTTCTATTCCCTGCCCCGTCCCGCCACGGGCCGTAAAAGCACCGGGCTGGGCCTCAGCTTCGTGCGGGAAATCGCCGATTTGCATCACGGCGCGGTGGACTTGCGGAATCACCCGGACGGCGGAGCGCTGGCGGTGTTGCGCTTGCCGAGACGGCGCTGAGTTGCCCGTGGGGCGTCGGGTGGGGCGGTCTTGGTGACGCAAGCGACTTATCGGTCAATAGCCTCTTCGTCGCAAACTATTTCGGACATCACTTTGATTGCACGTTCAATATCGTTTTCAAAGGCGTCTTCCAAATCATTTTTGGCGCTCAATACCGGATTATCATCTTCACCGCCATAATATTTGAGGAATAGCCGCATCACATGATTAACCCCCTCCTCTTTCACGGAGCGAAGGTCATCCTCGAAATATTCGCTCCTCGCGTAGTTGCCGGTAATGATTTCGTAGGACGGAAAATAGTCCACATTCCGGTTGCTTTTTACCAATTCATCCGCAGCGGCCCGTAGCGCGGATTTGCTATAAGTGCTTGAGACCAATACATGCCTATCCTCATAAGTCGCAATCAAAGGCACGGGAGAGACGGTCAATATAATTCGAGCCTTCGGATTCACTGTATGCAATAGATCAAGAAATATCTGCATATCAGATACAATCTCGTTGACGTTAAAATTAATGAATTCGTACACACTTGCATCCATGTGTCCGGCAACGACACCGGGAGCGAGAGGAAACACCGAGCCATCTAGTTTGCTTCGCCACGACTCCGTCAAACCGAGAGTAAATACAAGTACATCCAATGTTTTGAACATTGTCTTTACTGCGGCGAGATGAGTGGACCGGGATTTTTTTAGTTGGTCAATGGTTTGAAAACCTGCGGGTTCAATTTGGGGCCGGAATGGATCGGCATATAAGCCATCCGGCCTCAGCCAAGCTTCTTCACTGGGAATAAACAAACCATAGGCACGCTCAATTAGCTGGAGTAGTTGTCGTGCTGTATATAAGTTTCCATAGCGTGCCGAGAAAACCCCATAGTTCCTCTCGCTTAGCTCATTCCCCTCAAGCCCACGGCCATCTTCAACGACATAATAATTAAAGCCATTCTTGCTTAAGGTCTTTGAAATATGTTGGGCGAAACAGCTTCCTGCCGTGGCGATTTTATCGGTACGGTGCAGCCCAAACCGAGCGCGAACCACTGGATCGACTTCTGACTTAGCGGGGCGCTCTATGGCCCGTCGCCAGAATTGATAGCTAGGTAAGTTCTTATAGGGGTTTTCGCCGCTTTGAGAAATACGACTCTCCGCGACCTGGGGGTTATTTTTGTTTTGTAACCCCTTATTATCGAAGAAAACGGACTCCTTATTGTTTGAGATTAATTCACCAAGGTCCACGAAGGGTTTAGCGCTTAAACGCAATGATGTGACTTCACTAATATCGTATCGAGAGAAAGTATCGTATGAAACTTGCAGAAACTCCTTCAACCCGATTATTGGAGGCCCACCCGGCGATAAAATTGAATGCTTTTTGAACCCATATGAACTCTCAAACCCATGCCTCAAGGCTACATCTGGATAAGGCTCCCAACAAAAATTCAATCCAAGGTCATCAACAATATAGTTTTCGATGCCGCCAATATAATCCCAGCTTTCTTTCTTAAAGAACTCTCGCATCACGTCAGCGAGTACGTATAACTTCGGATGGTTAATGGTGTGCATAAAGCTTTCTTTTCGAGAAAGCCACTTATTCAGGAGTCGTCCCAGCGGCAAACCCGTACTCATGCTTTGGTCAACCACACTGAATCTGGAAGCGGGCAGTAGATCATAATATCCAAGTAGCTGAAATATCTTTGGATTGAACAATTTTATCGTTTGATCAATGGTAAGTCCTTTTGTGTACGCAAAAAATGCCAGCAATGAATTGTACGGACCCGTGTACCCGGTGACGAAACCACCTTTTTTCAATTGCAAATAATCCATATCTGGGTGAAAAGCCGAAAAGCATATCGCAGGCAGATATCGTATATTTTCAGACTTCAGGTTGAACGTATCAATTAAAAATGCCTTGAATTGCTGTGACAGGGGTGTCTGGAAGATAACTAAAGATGCCGCCGTTATGTCGGCAGCTATGTACTTTTCGCCAGTTAGAACTTTCTGTTGATTATCCGGCGTTGTCTCCAAGGCCATCGCCTTCATGCCGGACATTTCATTAATTATTTTCGCGAACCCATTGGCCTGGCAATTTCCTGCTAAATAAATATTTAAGGACGACTTTTTAAGTGATAACTCTTTGGACTTTAAAAAGATATCCCGCGAGTGATGCTGACTAGGCATCTGCATGTGAAGCGCTATAACCTCCTCGGATTCCGGCTCTCTGTCCAGATAAATTCTATAGCTCTTGATAACTTCTTCTCGTGTGACTGGCATTGTCTGTTCCTTTGATTCGCCTGCCGTGTTTGCCGACAGCCTTGGTGGGTTTAAAGGGTTTTAATTTTGGATGTTATTCTAACAGGCCGGTGAATAACCTTGAAGGCATTTGCCATCCCGGCGTTAGGAAACATTGGCTTGATAAGAATAATGAATATGTATTTTCCCGAGAACGGCAGCCCATAGGATGCGGTGACGAAGCCTGTAGGTCGGGCATGT
>NZ_JBTEKS010000303.1:0-5378 GCF_054333355.1 Methylomagnum sp.
GCCGGAAACGCCTCTTCTCGCGTGCCGCTCAAAGGGGCTTATTCCGGCCTACCTCCTGTTCAACGATTCGTTGCGTTCACCTGCGGAATTGGACGAGCGTTTCGACCGCGTATTGAGCGACCCTAGCGCCGACATTCACCGGCGTGGCGAACACCGATTCATCATCTTGTCGAAACTGGAAGGACGATTAGCCATTGTAGATGACATAGGTCATCGTATTTCGGTGTACCAATTCACCGAAGCTGAACTTGAACTGTATAAAGAACCCTTATGACAGATGAGCGATTTGATGATCCGCTAGCCAGCTACCGTCGGGAGGCCAGGTTTGCTTTGGACGATGGGGAAGGGCCGATTCTGCGGGAAGCACGGGAAAATTTGTCGTCCGTTGATCTATCGCCTGAGATCACCCACGAACTTCACGAACTAGATACCGACGCGGTGGACAGCATCGTCCAGTTTGAAGCCATCGCCAATTACCTGATTACCGACAACCCTGCTCAGCCCATCACCAAATGGTGGTGGCATCTCGGTAAGCTCCGCTCGGGCAGCTATCCCGCCGAGTTGCTGCCGGAACACCTACGCGCCGTGTACCGCGACGCCATCGCTCACCAAGCGGCATGACGCAGACCATCGCCCAAGCCCTCCAATCCGCCCTTGCCAGCCTGTCCGCGCTTAGCGACACCCCGCGCCTCGACGCCGAAGTCCTGCTCATGGCCGTGCTGGACCGGGACCGCAGCTATCTACGTGCCTGGCCGGAGCGCCCGCTCAATCCCGAACAGGCACAGCGGTTCCAGGCATTGATTGAACAGCGGGCGGCGGGCGTGCCGGTCGCCTACCTCGTCGGCGAGCGGGAGTTCTGGTCGCGGAGCTTCATCGTCCGGACCGGCGTGCTGATTCCCCGCCCGGATACGGAATTGCTCATCGAACTAGCCCTGAATTTCATCCCGGCCCATCAGCCCGCCGACATCCTCGACCTTGGCACTGGCACCGGCATCATCGCCGTCATCCTCGCCGCCGAACGCCCGCTGGCTCAAGTCGTCGCCACTGACCTCAGCCCCGAAGCCTTGGGCATAGCCCGCGACAATGCCGCCCGCCATGGCGTGCAGAACATCCACTTTGCACTCGGCGACTGGTTTGCCGCTGTGCCGGAGGACGGGCGCTTCGACCTCATCGTCAGCAACCCGCCCTATATCGCGGAGCTAGACCCGCATCTTGCGCAAGGCGATTTACGCTTCGAGCCGCCGTTGGCCCTGACATCCGGCCCGGATGGATTGGACGCACTGACCGCCATCGCCGACACGGCCCGCCACCGTCTGAAACCGGGCGGCTGGCTGCTGCTAGAACACGGCTACGATCAGGCCGATAATCTGGCGGCGCTGTTGGCCGGGTACGGCTACGGCGAGATCGCCCATCACCTCGACTTGCAAGGCCACCGCCGCGCCACCACCGCCCGCTGGCGCTGAATCATCAACCGCTGCTCAATGGACCGCCTCATGCCTAGCGAAACCATCGCCCTGCCCCGCCATCTGGTCAACCAATTGCTGCATTACGCCCAGTCCTCGCCGGAGGTGGAAGTATGCGGGCTGGTCGGCGCCAAAGATGGGCTTCCCGCCACCTGCCACCCGGTGAAGAACGTCGCCGAGCCGCCGCACATCCGCTTTTCCCTGGACCCGGAAGGACGCATCGGCGCCCTGCGCCGGATGGCCGAACGGGGCGAAACGATGTGCGCCATCTTCCATTCCCACCCCGTCGCCCCCGCCGAACCCTCGGCCACGGACTTGGAACTCGCGGCCTACCCGGACGCGCTGTATCTCATTATTTCGCTGAACACCAAGGGCGTGCTGGAACTGCGCGGCTTCCGCATTGACGCGGAACGGCGGGTGGGCGAGGTGGAGCTATTGCTGGAGCAGGGCTAATAGAATAGGGCTTACGCATTTGGCCCCTTCTACCTCTGGGAGAAGGCTGGGATGAGGGGATCAAAAAGGAAAAATCCTTATTTTTCAATCCCCTCGCCCTAACCCCCTCCCAGAGGGCGAGGGAACAAATCGCGTTTCTGCGCAAGTCCTATAGAAAATAAAAAGGCGTCGCGCCCTCAGGCGCGACGCCCAGCGAAACTATTTATCGGCAGGGTTTAGGCGAGGGTTTTGGCCTTGGAACCGTTGGCGCCGCTGTTCCGCCGCCTCGCCCGGGGATCATCGGGCGAGGCGCTCCCCGCGTCTTTCCGCCGCCGCGCCGCCAGCGGATGATCGGAATAGGGCTCGTGCTGCTCCAAGCCGTGGATTTCGCAGCGCCCGCCCCGGTCGTTGTAATCGTGGCGGTAGTGGTCGATGAACTCCATCACGGTGTGGTCCACCAAATAGGCTTCGGATAGGTCGAAAATGACCGTCTTGCCGTCCGGCAATTCCGACACGTCACTCTTCAAACCGATGAAGTTGGAGAAAATCGCCGAGCCACTCACCCGGATGTGGTAAGTGTTGGTATCGGCTTGCTCAACCTCGTAGGAAATCTTCAGCAGATTCCGAATGTCCACGCCCTGAATGACGTGAATCAGCAGCTTGGCGAAAATGCCGATCAACACCCCCTCCAACAAATCGGTGGCCAGCACCCCGACGATGGTGACGCAGAACAGGAATAGCTGCTCCTTGCCAATATCCATGGTCTTGGCGAACTCCTTAGGCGAGGCCAACCGGAAGCCGGTGTAGACCAGCAGCGCAGCCAGCGAGGCCAAGGGAATCTCATGGATCAAGTGGGGGAAGAACACTACGAACAACGCCAAGAACGAGCCATGGAAGAAATTGGACCAGCCAGTCTTGGCGCCGTCGTTGACATTGGCGGAGGAACGGACAATCTCGGCAATCATCGGCAGGCCACCGACCGAGCTAGCCAGCAGGTTGCCCACGCCCATGGCGGTGAGGTCGCGGTTCAGGTTGGAATAGCGCTTGTAGGGATCGAGCTTGTCCACGGCGGTGGCGCTCAACAGGGATTCCAAGCTACCCACCAAGCAGATGGAAATCACCGCGCCCCAGAACGCCGGCGTCGCGATCTTGCCGAAATCAGGGAAATAAAAGCTGGCCATTACGTTTTGCGGAATCGCCACCAAGAACTTCGGCCCCACGGTGTACTCGTGGTGGGGCAGGAATTCCTGATGGGGCAAAAACATATAGACGTGTTCATGATCCAGGTCGAAATAGCGCTCCAAAGCCATGCCCACCGCCACCACGATCAAGGGTGCCGGGATCATCCTCAAATAGGGATTCCTGACAAAGGCCCAGGCGATCATGATGACCAGCCCCACGAATCCGATGAACGCCACTTCCGGGTTCAATTCCACAACGCTATGGGGAATTTCCAGAATCGTGTCGATGATTTCCTTGGCTTCCGGCCTCACGCCCAGCAGGGTGTGAATCTGCTTCGCCATGATGATGATGCCGATGGCGGCCAACATGCCATGCACCACCGACGCGGGGAAATAGGCGTTGAGCTTGCCCGCCTTGAACAGGCCCATCAGGATTTGTAGCACGCTCGCCACGGCGATGGCAGCGAGGGTGTAGTGATAGCCCGCGATGGCGTCGCCCTGGCCCAAGGACTGCACGGCAGACAAAATCACCACGATGAGTCCCGCCGCCGGGCCGTTGATGGTGACGTGGGAGCCGCTCAGCCGGGACACCACCACGCCGCCAATCACGGCGGAAATGATGCCGGCCATGGGCGGAAACCCCGAGGCCATGGCGATGCCGAGGCACAACGGCAAAGCGATGAGAAATACCAGGAAACCGGAGGTCAGGTCGGACCTCCAGTTTTCCACGAGTCCGGGCAACCCGGTTTTGGGTAAGGTGCGGGATGGTGAGTTCATAAGGGATGCAGGAAGCCATTAAATTCCTGCAAAGATGCGATGAGCGTGCCACCTCGCAAACTTTTACAGCCGTTGATTCTTAACGACTTTCTATAAACCCGCCCATTAAAACGACGCCCGGCCCCGGTGTAAAAAAACCAGCCATGGTGCTAATAAACCGCCGGTCGAAAACCGGGTGGACCTATCTCCACCCGGTTTTCATGATTCCCTTATCCTTCGCCGGGAAATAATCCCACCGAGCCGGGCTTGAGCCGCTTGCAGGCCACCACCACATCCTCCATGTGGCATTTGTATTTCGCCTCGCCCGAATTACTGCCGCATTCATCACAAACCAGTTTGCCGTGGTTTTTCTGCTCGGAGACATGCCAGCCGTAACCCTGGGTTTCGCAAAACCGTTTCGCGAATTTATCGACGTTATACGTGTCGGACGCCTTATGTTCGGCCTCTGATTTAGCGGCGCATTTTTGTGGGGGCAAGGTATTGCCCATTAAATCGCGGTAGATGTAGTCCGCCGAAACCGCCGCGCCGGAAAAAACCGCCAGCGCGACAGAGAGGCAAAAGGATTGAAGATACCAGGCCGCTTTATTCATAATGGTTCCTCCTAATGATGGCCACAGCAAGCCCTGCAATTAATTCAAAACCCGGATGTTCATCTGGGCCGCTTCTTCTGTCTGCTGCTGGCGGATGGGGTCGTATTTATCGTTCTCGCTTAGCTTGACCATGACGATAACCAGCACGGCAGCCATGGCCGCACCAGCCACATAAAGCCAGAAATAATCTTTGTTCGGCTGAACATTAGCGCTCATTGGATACCTCCTCTGATTTTGATTAATCGCGGCAATAGGCGGCTCAAGGCACAGCTTATCAATGCCGCTGATTTGAAGCGGACGTGATTAACAACGAAATACATTAAAAAGATCATTCAGCCATGATTAACCCATGACACGGGTTATTTCATGGCCGAATGAAAGGCGCTCAATAACGTCGTTTCGCGTCGAAACTATAGACCCGGATAACTGGCCCTGTCAATCAGGGCAAGGGGATTTTTTGGCGTTATTTTCAAGATGGGAAGAAAGGCGCGAATGGTTCCGGCCTCTCCCGCGCACTGATTGAGCGCGGAAAATCGGGGGGCTGGGAAAGAAGATCGAAGGGAACTGGCAAAGCCGCTGATTGAGCGGGATTGTCCTTGATCGAGGCGGATCAAGCGGCGCTGAAAGCAAGCCTTGCGTGGCCCGGCAAGGCTTGATGGGAGACAGGTGTGAAAGAACCCAAAAGCCGTTTTGTAAGGTGGGTTAGGCGTACATTCGCAGGACCATGCGCGGTGTTGGGCTTACCATACCGACGAGGATATTAGATTTCTCGTGGTGTGCGCCTGCCTCACTCTACATTGAAAATATTCGACTTAGTGCGGCAGGAAGCATATCTATTAGAGATGTTCCCAAGGTGCTATAAGTATACTGTTCATAATTGTTACTTCAAAGTCCACAGGGTAAAATCAAGCCCAAGTCCCTACGATCCTTTCTTA
>NZ_JBTEKS010000304.1:0-5357 GCF_054333355.1 Methylomagnum sp.
CTCCCGTGGGGAGAGGGAGTAAAACATCGCGTCACCAGTTGAGTTATCTATACCATGAACATTAAAACCAAAGCGCCGCCAAAAGTCAGCGGTTTGATCAGCGCGGGCAAAATAGGCCCGGTTTCTGACGACGCACTAAGCCGCATGCCCGCCTTTGAACCCCTGGGTCAACCGGAGCCTTTGGAAAAGGCTCAATTGACGCCGGAGGAAAGTGATGGCTCGGCGGATTACTCTGGCATGGTCAAAAATATTCCCATTGAGAAGATCAAGCGGAGTCCCTATCAGAATCGGATAGCCCGTTCCACGGTGGAAATCGCCGATTTGGCCGAGAATGTGAAGGCCGATGGATTGAACAACCCCATCGTGGTCAGGCCATTGACTGATGGGTATTTCGAGCTGATTTCCGGCGAAACCCGATTGGATGCGTTTCTGCATTTGGAACGGCAGGAGATACCGGCGATCATCCGGGAACTGGATGATGTTCAGGCGGCCCGCTCCACCGTGTTGGATAATATATTCCATAATCCCCTGTGTGATTATGAGATATATAAAGGATTGAAGATATTGCTGGATTCCGGGGCGGTGCCGTCGATCCGGGCATTAAGCAAGGACACCCCCTACAGTAAGTCCCACGTCCATAGGCTGATGGCATTTGGGAAGCTCCCGGAGGACGCCATTAAGCTATTGGAAAGCGACCCAGGCATTATAGGCGCCAATGTGGCGGAGGCTTTGGCCGAGCAAACCGCGAAGGGATACCACGAGCTTGTGCTAAAGGCGCTTGAGCGGATAAGGGAGGGCAGGCTGAATCAAATGCGGGCCGTGGTTTGGATGGCAAGCCAAATTACCGAGCGCTCGGAGCCAAGCAAGCGGGTGGCTTCCCACAGCGATGGAAAGCCTTATGCCACCTTGACCCGCACGGGCGGCACCATAAAAATCACGACCGCGCGGAACGTGGATATTGATTTACTGGAAGAGGCGGTTTATGCCTTGCTGAGCAATAACCCGTCGGCTTTTCTCGCCTCAAAATAATCCGGCATATAGATAATTTAGGCGATTTCTGAAAAAGAGCTTGCCCATTCCTCCCAACCCCCTTATCCAGGGGGCTTTTTCTCACTCTTCTGGACTCCCGGCCGGCTTAACTTAGGGTTTGGCCGAAAACAACTTCCCGATTTCGACGCGGCTGGGCTGTCCGGCCCGTTCGCCGGGCGGAGTCGAAGCGAACGGTCAGGGCTGGCTTCGACTCCGCCCAGCCAGCGGCTTATCTTCCGCCACGTAGGAACATCAATGATCGACAAAACCTTTGCCTTCCTCCTCGACGAACTGAACGGCTTTCTCCACACCCGCTATCCCAGCAACGAACCGCACGCGGTGCTGTCGGCCCTGGTCAATCAGGATGGCACGGTGCCGACCGAGGTCGAGAACAAGCTGGTCCTGTCCCTGGTCAATGCCGAGCGCGAGTCGGCGGCGCCCATGTCCGGTATGCAGGGGCGGAAGGACGGCGGCGGCTACGCCCGGATCAACCCGGCCCTGAGCCTCAACCTGTACCTGCTGGTGGCCGCCCATTTCAGCAACAACTACGGGGAATCCCTCAAGTTTCTCTCGGCGGCGCTGGCGTTTTTCCAGGGCAAATCCGTCTTCACTCCGCAAAGCTCGCCGGCCCTGCCGAAGGAACTGGACAAGCTCAGCATTGAGATGGTCAGCCTGAATTTCCAGGAGCTCAACAACCTGTGGAGCATCCAGGGCGGTAAATACCTGCCCTCGGTCCTGTACAAGGCGCGCATGTTGACGGTGCAGGAGGGCCGGGTCGCGGGTCTAGTGCCGGGCGCTTCCGGCGCCGGCGCGGAGCTGTGAGGCATCGCCATGGCCGTATCCTATAAGCCGCTGTTTGCCCTCGAACTGCTGCACGATTATTTCGCCGACCGGGGCTGCCGCGCCCTCGATCTGGTGCCCACCGCCGAATGCCGTCGGCTGTTCGAGCGCTACCGGCTGATGTTCCGGCCCGCCCCGAACGGCGGCACGGTGTCCTTCGGGCTGCATCCCGAGATTGATTTCCTGGCGCTGTTCAACGAGACCACGCCCTTCACCTTCGTCCTGAACGCCACCGATCCGCTGTTCGGCAATTACACCGACCTCCCGCCGGCCGGCCTTTCGCCCTCGGAAAGCCTGTTTTATTTCGACAATCTCAAGCCCCAATCCATGGAGGCGCCCGGCGGCGAAAAGCGGCTGCTGCATCCGCCCGGCCTGGCCTGCGCCCACGGCCCGCTGCGGGTCTACCCAAAAGCCTTCGATTACCGCTTCGACCCACCCGCCCGGAACGCCCGGCTGCGGGTCAGCGACGCCCTGAAAAAACAGGCGGTGTGGGAAGCCCGGACGCCTGACCGGGAACTCACGAATTTTCCGGTGAACTTCGGCGATTTGCCCGATGGGCGTTACAGCCTGACGGTGGGCCGGAAAAAGCCGGTCGGCTTTTACCTCGGTGGCCGGCCCGCCGTGAAGCAATGGGGGGTGGTCCAGATTTTCGCGGGCGGTTCCGCCATGAGCGGCCACGTCCCGGAATCTGGCCGGGTGATTGGCCCCGAAGGGGGACCAGAGCCGAAGACCTTCACCCTGTGGTTCGGCAACCGGCGGACCCTGTGGCGCTACCACATCTTCAGCGCCGCGCCGGGGGAGCGGGATTATGGCGATTACCAATTGTCCGGCGTGAATAAGCGGCTAATCAAAAACGGCGGCGGCGACGGGCGGATTCCTTTCGTCCGTCGGCCCGCTCCGGTCAGCATCCAGGGCCGTCCGGCCTGGGTGTTCGAGTCGGAACAGGACATCCCGCTCTGGCAGTGCCCCGCCGACGAGCATCAATTCACCCTCAAGGGCAATGGCGGGCGGTCCTTTACGCTGCCCTATGCCGAAAGCGGCAATACCCGGCTTGACGACTCCGGGGGGACAAGGCGGATGTGTTCAGAGATATTTGTGTATCTCTAGGCGATTTTATTTGTGCATAAAACCCGTTAAGGTAACAGCGCGTTTTTTCTTTCCGCCGTTTTGGACAAACCGCCATGAAAGCCACCGCTCAAGCCCAATCCGAACAAAAACAACCCGCCGCTTCGCCCGCCCTGGCTCCGGTGGCCGAAACGTCCGCCTTTGTCGATAACCGCCCCGAAGCGGTGGCGCAACGGCGGCTGGCGGACATGATGGACAGCAGCCCCCGCGTGAGCCAGTTGCAAGGCATGGCGGCGATGATGAACAGCAGTCCTCGCGTGGTGGCTCAGCGCCGCCAGATGGAGAGCCTGGTCGGCGGGCTGGTCCAGCGGCAGGCGGAGGACGAGGAATTGCTCCAGGGAAAATTCGGAGTGGCGCAGCGGCAAGGGTTGGAAGAGGAAGAGCCGCCACAGGGCGAGTTCGACACGGCGCAGCGGCAGGCACCGGAGGAAAAATTGCTGCAAGGGAAGTTTGCCGCCGAACCCGCCCCGGCCCCGAACCGCACCGGCTTGCCGGACCACCTCAAGACCGGGGTGGAGAGCTTGTCGGGCTTGGCTATGGACGATGTGGGGGTGCATTACAACTCGGCGAAGCCCGCCCAGTTGCGGGCGCTGGCGTATACCCAGGGGACGGATGTTCATGTCGGGCCGGGGCAGGAGCAGCATTTGGCCCATGAGGCTTGGCATGTGGTGCAGCAGAAGCAGGGGCGGGTCAGGCCGACGATGCAGATGAAGGAGGGGATGCCGGTGAATGATGACGCGGGGTTGGAGCGGGAGGCGGATCATATGGGAAACAAAGCCAATACAATTATGGCAACCCAAAACGGTGTTATTGAAACAGGCCAAAACCATCTCAAACTAGAGAACAAGAACAATGCATTTAATTCACAGCCATATAAAACAATAATTCAAAGATGTGATAGCGAAGACGAGGAAGAGGGAAAAAAAGAATCAAAGCTCGAAATTCCTGATTACAAAACTTTAGTAAAGTCTCGTAATAAACCGAAGTTTGAAATATTTTCTTCCGAAAAAGAAGAGTATGACGAGAATTATATAAACAATGAACTTCCCACAATAAAAGTAATTCAAGAAAAATATAAAGAGACAAAAAAAATATGGAAAAAAAGCAAAAACAAGGTGACAACTGGGGAAGAATTCAAATTCGAGTACTACGGAGAGAAGATAAAGGCAAGGTTCGACACCACAAAATCCGGCGTTTGGCTAAGGATAGGAGGTGACGACGAATCCTCAAAAGCGTTGGGAGCGAAATCGGAATTATTTAATTCAAATGAACCATTTAAAAAAGGCTTCCTAGGAAACGAAGGTAGATACAAGAAAAAAGGAGACAAGGAAAAATATAGAGAAGGCTTAGAAGCTAGGGCGGTGGGAATTCTGGCACATGCTGGTGATGAGCCAGACACTGCTTATACAAATTATCTTATTGCTAATGGTGTTAACAGTAAGGAAGCCTATGAAGATGCCTTTGGAGTAGGGAAAAATCGTGGAGTTGGGGCATTTATTGGACAGAACTTCTCAGACAAATCATCTTTAACAAAAACACAAGGCCAGTATCAAGAGAACTTTAAGTTGGCATCTAAGATACACAAGCAAAAATCTACTAAAGTTGCGCCAACAGCTTCAAATCCATCCAAATTTACAAAGCTAACGTTATTACCAAAAAGCTCAACAATAAAGATTCATTCGGGCAAAAAGGAATTAACCAAAGAAGAAGCCGAGGATTCTTTTTATGATTCATATGTGGTTTCCAACAGAGATATAAAAAGGAAAGGAGGAGATATTCATGTAAGCGATCCTGAAAATGATTCAGATGAAGAAATAAAAAGGGTTTCAAAGTTGTCTAGCCATACCCGAAAGGAAGAAATAGCATATTTAGATGAGCAAATAGAAAAACTTAAAAGAAAGAGGCGGCTATCACTTGCATCTTTAGAAAAAGAACAATCCAAGGAAAAGCAAAGGAGTAAAAAGAGAAAGCTTGAAAGTCAGTCAAATTTAAAAAAGAAGAAGGTATCAAGTGCGGAAGAATCGAGTTCGGTGGAGGAAGAAGAGAGTAGTAAAAAACCGTCAGGTAGAGGCAGGGGAAGGGGGAGGGGGCGAGGAAGAGGAGGTAAAAAGCAGATAATAAGCAGGCCACTTTCGAAGGAGAAGGTGATATCGAGCTTGGAAGAATCGAGTTCGGAGGAGGAGGAAAAAAGCGGAAAAAAACCGTCGGGTAGAGGTAGAGGTAGGTAAGCCTTCAACGCTCCCATCTGTAATCCGCTGAGCCGCCCGGTCATGCTCGGCCTTTTGCGCGAGGTGGAGCGATGGCGTTATCGGCCTATTGGCAGGGGCATATCGAGGCCTGGCAGACGAGCGGCCTCACCCAGG
>NZ_JBTEKS010000305.1:0-5352 GCF_054333355.1 Methylomagnum sp.
GTAGGAGCGCCTTTAGGCGCGATTTGCCGTCATTGCTGCTCCTTTTGCTGCTCGTCTTTTGCCCGGTCGCGCTTCTGGCCGCGCCGTCCGACAGCTACGAAACCACCAAGGAACTCCCCGAACTCCACCACGCCGTGGATATCGCCCTGCCGGACGACTGGGCGGACCCAAAGAATTTAAAGCTGGCGCCGGGCCGCAAGATTGAATGCGCCACCTGCCACGGCTTGAAGGACATCAAGACGATTCCGTTCGCCAAGATCGACACGGAAGCCAAAGACTTCCTGCGCGGCGGGCCATACCCCAAGCTCGAAACCTTCTGCTACGAGTGCCACGACAAGGACGACTTCGAGCGCCCCAACATCCACGTCATGCTGGACGAAAAGGGCGAACTCAAGGAGGAGCATTGCACCTTCTGCCACGAGGAAACCCACAAGGAGCGCGACAAACCGCTGGCCCGGACGGAATACAAGCTGCGCCTGCCGCCCGAGAAGCTCTGCTACGGCTGCCACCTCCGCACCCCGCACTTCAACGCGTTGGAGCATCAGTCGGTGAAGCCCAAGGAGAAGATGCGCGACCACATCAAGGCGTCGGAGAAGCAGCACGGCATCATTCTGCCGCTCGCCGAGTCCGGCAAGCTGATGTGCGCCACCTGCCACTCGCCCCATCAGTACGGGGTGCTGGACCCCGGCAAGAATCCGGCGGGCAAGCAGGCCAATAAGAACGACCCGGAAGATCGTATCCAGTACCGGGATCATTCCTGGAACGCGGTTTATCAGGCAGACAAGGAAAAGCGCTTGGTGGATTTCGCCAAACAGACGGGGGAAGTTGTTCCGCTGGAATATCGGCGGATAGACCGGGAAGTCTTGCTTAGGCTACCGGCGAAGGACGGCACGCTGTGTTTGGCTTGCCATGAGTTTGATGAATGAAAGAGTGGCAAGTGACGGGAAAAGTGGTGAGTGATCAGTGGAGAGTGGCGAGTAAAAGCCGCTTTTCACCGTTTCGGTGCCGCTTTTTTCTCGCCACTAAACACTAACCACTCGCCACTTCCAAGAGGAGTACCGACCATGAATGCCCTGACGGAGAAAGTCTCGGAAAGCGTCAAATCGGTGCCGAAGATACAACGGTACCGTTATTTCTGGATTGCCCTGTCCTGCGTCCTGTTCCTGGGGCCGCTGGCCGTGCTGCCCGGACTCGCGGGCAACACCGACCTGTGCGGCAAGCTGTGTATGCGGCGGTTCTACCTTTACTTCCCCGGCATGACCCTGGAGGACTTGTTCACCCACGTCACCGTGGCCTTGGTCGGGGTGGTGGCGTTTTTCGTCATCCTCATCGTCACGTTCTTCTTCGGGCACATCTGGTGTTCCTTCGTCTGCCCGGTGGGCGGCTTCACCGAGCTGGTCAGCCGGATGCTCAACGACCGCTGGAAGATCGAGTTCCGCTCGCTGCCCCAGGTGCAAATCCGCTACGGCTACCTGAGCGTGTACATGGTCCTCATGCCCTTGCTCGGCATTAGCGCCTGCACCCTGTGCAACTTCATCACCGTGCCCCGCTTCGTCGAGGCGTTGAGCGGCGGCTTCGTCGGGCTGGCCTTCATCTTCTCGACGGTGGGGCTGGTCAACCTGTCGCTGCTGTTCCTGCTGGGCTTCTTCGCCAGCAAGGGCCGGGCTTACTGCCAGTTCATGTGCCCCATCGGCTCCATCGACGGACTGGTCAACCGGCTCGGCGCCAAGTTCCGTTTCACCTACCACATCCGGGTCGATAAGCAGCGCTGCACCGGCTGCAACGTGTGCGCCAAGAAGTGCATGTGCGGCGCCATCAAGATGGTGGACAAGGTGGCGGTGGTGGACCAGTTCTCCTGCATGTCCTGCCACGACTGCGTGGATGTCTGCGACTGGAACGCCATCGAATGGACCCCCGCCCCCCGCAACAAGACGCCCAAACGGATCAAGCGCGGCGTGGAAATCCACCCCGAGCCGCAATGGCAGGCCATCCAGTTCAAGCCCCGGCCCAAGCCCACCGCGCCGACGGTCAACTGGGGCCGGGTGGTCAACGGACTCATCGTCACTGGCTTCACCACTTTCATCGCCGTCACCGCATGGATTCATTAAAGCCCATTCAATGCCGCGATCCAGAAAGCGCGTCGGCGTGTAGGTCGGGCTTCAGCCCGACACCGGGTCATGCGGGCCGGACGGGTCGGGCTGAAGCCCGGCCTACACCGGCGCCGCACACATGGCATGAAAAAGCGCTGAGGTACATGCAGCGCATCCTGCGCGGTGTGCTGGCCTGTGTGCTGTTCGCCGTGGCGTTCTCCGCCTTGGCGGCCGAGCGCCACAGCGACCCGGACGGCTGTTTTTCCTGCCACGGGCTGCCGGGCCTGGAGTACATCGACAAGGATGGTCTCCGGCGGGCGGCGACCATCCTGCAAAGCGATTACTACGGCTCCTTGCATGGCGGCGTGCCCTGCAAGGATTGCCATCGGGAGATCGACAAGTATCCGCACAAGCCCGAGGAGGGCTATGTGGATTGCTCGGAATCCTGCCATGTGGAGGAGCCGTCCAAGGGCAAGGCGTTCACCCATAAGGACGTGGTGGACGAGTTCAAGACCTCGGCCCACGGCAAGGGCCACGCGCCGGGCGCCACCAAGGAGTTCCATGGCGGCAACCGCGTCAAGGAGGCGGAGGACGAGCAGAATCCCTCCTGTCGGCGTTGCCACTCCAACACGCCGTACATCAAGGACGCCCACCTGGCGAAGTTCAAGGAGGAGTTCCAGCACACCGAGACGGAGTGCGGCACCTGCCATCAGGGCGAGACCTGGCGCAACCAGTACAGCGGCCACATCCTGCGCCGCTTGGTGGGCAACAATTTCAGCAAGACCGAAGCCAATGCCATGTGCATCGACTGCCACGCCGATGCCAAGGCCATGGAAAAGGTGAAGTTGCAGGATTACGAGACCAAGGAGAAGAAACCGGCGGATTACCGCTTCCAGCACGCCACCGACAGCTATGGCAAGACTCTCCATGGCCGGTTCTTGTCCGTGGGCGACGAGAGCGGCGCGGACTGCATCGACTGCCACGCGCCCAAGGGCTTCCGGCACGGCGTTCAGCGGGACGAGGAAGCGACCGCCTCGACCCACCCGGACAAGCTGCACGAGACCTGCTCCCAGGGCGGCTGCCATGGCTATGCGAAAGCCGGCATCAACGACGGCTTCGTCAAGACCGATCAGCACGATGTGGCCATGCTGCGGCTGGATGTCATGCCGTCGCTGGATGAATTCTTAGGGATGGATTCCGCCTACGGCAAGGCGGTCTGGATGCTCGGGCCGCTGGCCGCGCTGTTCGCCCTGGGCAGCTTGCTCTGGTATCTGCTGGGTGGGCGGGGCGGCATCAACGCGCTGGTCGGCCACGATGAGTTCCAGCGGGAGATGCTGGGCGTCAATCCCCACGGCAAGTCCGGCTGGTGGGCGCGGTTCATGGGGCAGAGTGAAACAATGGCCGGTGCCAACACACGCTCTGCCCCGGTGGTTGCCACGCCGATTCAGTCCACGCCGTCCATGACCCTGCTTTACGCATCGCAAACCGGCAACGGCGAGGGCATCGCCAAGGACTTGGCGGCGCGGGCCGAGGCCAGCGGCTTCACCGTCAAGCTCATGGATATGCTGGATTACGATCTACCGAGCATGGTGAACGAGCGGCTGCTGTTCATCGTCGCCAGCACCCACGGCGAGGGCGAACCGCCCCACGCGGCGGCGCGCTTGCACGCCTATTTGTACAGCGAGGCCGCGCCGCGCTTGGAGAACCTGAAGTTCGGCGTGCTGGCCTTGGGCGACAGCAGCTACAAACATTTCTGCAAAGCGGGCAAGGACTTCGACGCCTTCTTGCTGCGGCTCGGGGCTAGCCATGCGTTGCACCGGGTCGATGCGGACGCGGACTTTGAAGAGCCTGCGGCGGAGTGGATGGAGGCGGTGTTGGCGACCTATGCCAAAACCTTCAGCGTCCCCTACACGCCCACGCCGATTCAGTTGGGCGCACAGGTTGGTCAGGCGGCGGGCAAAGTTCAGTACGGCAAGACCAACCCTTACCCGGCCACGGTGTTAAGGAACATCAACCTGAACGGCGTGGGTTCGGCCAAGGAGACCCGCCATGTCGAAATCGACCTGGGCGACTCCGGCCTGATCTACGAGGCGGGCGACGCGCTGGGCGTGTATCCCAAGAACAACCCCGCTTACGTGGAAGCCTTGCTGGCGACCACGGGTTATGACGGCTACACCGAAGTGACTCTGGGCAAAGAGACCGTGACCCTGCGGGAAGCCTTCTTCAATCGCTTGGACATCACCGCCCTGAGCCGGGTTCTGGTGGAGAAATACGCCGGGCTGGCGGAAGGGGAAGGTTTAGCGGATTTGCTGGACGAGTCCGACGAAGCCCGCTTCAACGACTATGCCTGGGGTCGCCACATCATCGACCTGGTGGCGGATTACCCGCTCAAGGATGTCCCGCCTCAAGAGTTCGTGAACCTGCTGCGGCGCATTCCACCCCGGCTGTACTCCATCGCGTCCAGCATGAAGGCGGTGGGGAACCAGGTGCATCTAACCGTCGGCGCGGTGCGCTACCACGCCCACGGGTTGGACCGCGAGGGCGTGTGTTCCACTTTCCTGGCCGGGCGCTTGGGCCGCGAGGAAAAGCTGGGCGTGTTCGTCCAGCCCAACAAGCACTTCCGCCCGCCCGCCGACCCGAAGACCCCGGCCATCATGGTGGGGCCGGGCACCGGCATCGCGCCGTTCCGCAGCTTCGTCCAGGAGCGGGAAGCCACGGGCGCTAAGGGCAAAAATTGGCTGTTCTTCGGCGACCAGCGCCAGGCGGTGGATTATCTCTACGCCGACGAGTGGGAAGACAAGCGGCGGCGGGGCGTCCTGACCCGGCTGGATTTGGCGTTCTCCCGCGACCAGGCGGAAAAAATCTACGTGCAGACCCGGATGCTGGAAAACGCCAAGGAGCTGTATGGCTGGCTGCAAGAAGGTGCCCATTTCTACGTCTGTGGCGATGCCTCGCGCATGGCCCACGATGTCCACGAGGCGCTGCGGCGGATCGTGAGCGAGCAGGGGGACTTAAGCCGGGAACGGGCTGAGGCGTATTTAAAGCAACTGGCGGACTCGGGGCGGTATCAGCGCGATGTTTATTGATTCACTCTTATCGTTCCCACGCTCCGGCTGGGAATGCAGGGCTGGACGCTCCGCGTCCCGTCATATGCAGACCGTAGGTCGGGCATGTATTCCCATGTCCGACGCTTCTGGGGCGGAGTCGTCGGGCATGAGTACATGCCCGACCTACGGGCTGCTTTTCCTGCTGCTTTTGATAG
>NZ_JBTEKS010000306.1:0-5343 GCF_054333355.1 Methylomagnum sp.
TCAATTGCATATCTGAAATGTCTTTAAAAAGAACTCTATCTAAACCGAGCCAACTTTTGAACTGTTATATCACATGAAACCTTTGAATAAAGGTAACTATTCACGAAGGAGGATAAAAATTTCTGAGCCAGTCATGCTGGAGTTTTCACTTAAAACATCACCGTCATAATTTGCCCCTCCCGAGCATACAATAAGGACGGTCAAACCCTTGTGGAGAACATGGGCGTTATAGGAAACCACCATGGCATGGATTCCGGCACAAAGATGCCGCCTGTAGCGGACCATGCCCCCCAAGACAGCCGAACTAATGGCCATCGCACAGAGTCCGTCACGTAACGAACCTGTTGGGAACGATGAATCCCGCTGTAGAGGGTGCGGGGGGAGGAACCTGTGGTGGGATGGCGGGGATGGCTAAGGCGATTCCTGAAAACGATTGCCCCGCAAACAGCTCGTGGTCCCGGCCCTTCGACCGAAGCTCAGGACAGGCTTCAGCCGGTGCTGGGCCGACTGAGGCCGGGGCTACGAGCCATAAATTTTCGGCTTTGGGGTGTGGGGGAATTATTCCCGGAAATCGGCTCAGAACCCGTCCGGGCTTGCAGCCATCAATCAAACACGCTCGCCCCCCCGCCCCGATGCCTTAGCGGACGCGAGGGGATTCAAAAAGACCGAATCTCATGTGGCCCCATGGCTGGATCCAGAAGCCAGTCATCACGCTTCGGGATGCCGCCCGTACAGGCGGATCATCTGGGCAAACTCGGCCACCTTCTGTTCGCTCAACTGATCCCAGGCGAAGCGCCAACGCCAATTGCCCTCGACGGTGCCGGGGGCGTTCATGCGATGGCCCTTGCCCAGCCCGAGGATGTCTTGCATGGGCAGGATAGCCAGCTTCGCGACCGACGCCAGCGCGCTTTGCACCAACGTCCAGGGCATCTGCCTATCTGGATTGCCGAGATACTGGTAGACATGGCCTTGCTGCTCCGGGGTCAGGCTTTCGTACCAGGAGAGCGTGGTGTCATTGTCGTGGGTGCCCGTGTAAACCACGTTGTTGGCCGTGTGATTGTGGGGCAGGTACGGATTGCCCGGCCCGCCATCGAAGGCGAATTGGAGGATCAACATGCCGGGAATGTCGAACTGGTTCCGCAGGGCTTCGACTTCCTCCGTGATTATCCCTAGGTTTTCCGCAACCAAGGGCAAGCCCGCCCCGTCCATCGCCTTGAACAAAGCGTTCAGCAGCGCCTCGCCGGGCGCCTTCACCCAGCGACCCTGCATGGCCGTCTCGGATTCGGCGGGAATCTCCCAATAGGCTTCGAAGCCCCGGAAATGGTCGATGCGTATCCAATCGTAAAGCGCCAGTTGGCTGCGGAAGCGCTCCAGCCACCAGCGGAAGCCGTCGGCCTCCATTTTGGCCCAGTTGTAATGGGGATTGCCCCAGCGCTGCCCTGTGGCGGAGAAGTAGTCCGGCGGCACCCCGGCGACCACCCGGGCCTGCCCTTCCGCCGTCAGGTCGAAATATTCCTGTTGCGCCCACACGTCGGCGCTGTCGCTGGCGATGAAAATAGGAATATCGCCGAACAGCAGCACCCCGCGCTGTCTGGCGTATTCCCGCAGTTCCGCCCACTGCTGGAAAAACACGAATTGCTCAAACTTCACCCGCGCAATGCTTTCGGCCAGCCGGAGATGGGCGGCCTCCAACGCGGACGGCTGACGCTCGCGAATGGGCGCGGGCCACGCCTGCCAGGGTCGATAGCCCAGCTCTTCCCGCAACACCATGAATAGCGCGTAATCGGACAACCACCCGTGATGGCGCTCGACGAACTCCCCATAGGCCCGCCAATAGCCGTCCTCCGGCGATTGCTTAAACGACTCAAAGGCCATGCGCAACCCAAGGGCACGGCGCTGGTTCGGCGCAAGTTTTCCACCCCAAGACTCCCCGCTCGGCAGCCAGCCTCGTTCGGCAAGCCATTGAAGGTCGATCAAGGCCGGATTCCCGGCATGGGCCGACAAGCATTGATAAGGCGAACCGTCGGGATGGGTGGGGTTGATCGGCAAAGTCTGCCAAATGCTGACGCCGCATCCAGCCAGAAAATCCACAAAGCGGTAGGCGTTCCGCCCGAGGTCGCCGTTGTCCGCCGCGCCGGGCAGAGAGGTTATGTGCAGGAGAACGCCGGCCCTCCGCCGGTCCAGGATGCTATGCGCTTGGGTCACTGCTTATCTTACCGATAATGGGTTGGAAGGCTATGATCGCACCGGGGTGCGAAATGGGTGAGGGGAGCGCCGATGGGCGGCTTGGTGGCTGCCGCTCTGGCCGCTGGGCAAACTCGAAGGCACAGAATCCATATCCACACGCCCCCGCCGAGGCGGTTTGGTGCCCCGAAGCCCAATGCCTTGAGATAGTCGACCCTGCGAGCCAACTTGTTGGATAAACCGCCCAAGCGGAAGGAGGAAATCAATCCGAGCCGAGTAAAGAATTAGGGGCTTTGGAAAGTTGGCCTGGAACGCGGGAATTTTCACCGATTCGCCTCGACCAGCCCGCGTCACGGATGACCACGGGCTGTCGAGGCGGATTTATATTCTTTTGCTGCGAAAGGCCGAGAAATATTATCGGGCGAAATGGAGCTTTTGCCCCAGATCGTCAGGCGTCACCAACACCACGCCACTTGGGCTGACATGGAAGCGCTTCCGGTCTTCTTCCAGGTTTTCGCCAATCACCGTGTTCGGTGGGATATGACAGCCTCGGTCAATGACGGCTTTGGTAATGCGGCAATGACGACCGATGTTCACTTCGGGCAGAATCACAGAGTCCTTTACCTTGGAATAGGAATTCACCCGGACATTGCTGAACAACAGGGAATGCCGCACCTCGGCACCGGAAATCACGCAGCCCCCCGACACCATCGAATCCACCGCCATGCCGCGCCGGTCTTCATCGTCAAAAATGAATTTCGCGGGCGGCGTCTGCGGCTGGTAGGTCCAGATGGGCCAATCCCGGTCATACAAATTAAGTTCGGGATCGACGCCGATCAATTCCATATTGGCCGCCCAGTACGAATCCACCGTCCCCACATCGCGCCAGTAGGCTTGCACGCCGCTCTGTGCATCGCGGAAGGGGTAGGCGAACACGCGGTATTTCTTGATGACGGCGGGAATGATGTCCTTACCGAAGTCATGACTGGAGCCGGGTGTGTCGGCGTCCTTGATGAGCTGCTCGAACAGAAAGGCTGTGTTGAATACGTAGATGCCCATCGACGCCAGGGCATGATCGGGCCGGTTGGGCATGGAGGGCGGGTTGGCGGGCTTTTCGATGAAATCGAAAATGCGCTTGTCCTCGTTGATGTGCATCACGCCGAACGCCTTGGCCTCGTCGAGCGGAACCTCCATACAACCGATGGTCAAGTCGGCCTGCTGCTCGACGTGGTAGGCAATCATGAGACCGTAGTCCATCTTATAGACATGGTCGCCGGCCAAAACCAGGATGTACTCGGGATCGCGCTGGCGAAGAATATCCAAATTTTGGTAAACGGCGTCGGCGGTGCCCGCGTACCAAGATTCCTCAATGCGCTGCTGGGCGGGCATGACATCGACGAACTCACCCAATTCCGCCCGAAGAAATCCCCAGCCCTGCTGGATATGCCGAATTAGGGAGTCTGCCTTATATTGGGTCAGCACCCCCACTTGGCGGATGCCGGAATTCAGGCAGTTGGAAAGGGGGAAATCAACAATGCGGAATTTTCCGCCAAACGGGACGGCGGGTTTGGCGCGCCATTCGGTGAGTTTGTGCAGGCGGGTGCCGCGCCCCCCGGCCAAAATCAGCGCCAAAGTATGTCTGGTGAGACGGCTTACGAAGCGGGATTGATGCATCGACTCTGGCATGGGATTAAGTCTCCATAAGGGGCTTGACGTACATCCGGGGCGCAATTTTGTGTAAGATTAGCCCCAGGCGCTCGGGGTTCTGCCGATAGCGCCATTCTACTATCAGAGGCCCATCAAAGTGAACTCGACCGACAGGCATACCGCTTCCGGCAACGACTCCGAAACCAGCTTGGACTCCGAACTCCAACGCATCGTCCAGGCCCGTCACCACGATCCCTTCGCGGTGTTGGGGCGGCATCAGGGCCAAGGCAAGGAGATATTCCGGGCACTGCTGCCGCACGCCGAAACGGTGCGAATCGGTGCCAAAGGCCCAGAAATGGTGCGCGTTCCCGGCACCGACCTGTTTGAAGCCTCAGTCGAAGCCAGTGCCAAAATTCCCGAGCATTACCGGCTGTTTTGGCAGGATAAATCAGGCCAAACCGGCAACCACATCGACCCCTACACCTTCCCCCCGCAACTCGCCGACTTCGATCTTTATCTCTTCGGCGAGGGCAAGCACTGGCATATCTACCGCATTCTCGGTGCCCATCCCCACACGGTGGATGGCGTGTCCGGCACCCTGTTCGCCACCTGGGCACCCAACGCCGAGCGGGTCAGCGT
Source organism: Methylomagnum sp. (assembly GCF_054333355.1). Taxonomy (NCBI): domain Bacteria; kingdom Pseudomonadati; phylum Pseudomonadota; class Gammaproteobacteria; order Methylococcales; family Methylococcaceae; genus Methylomagnum; species Methylomagnum sp. The sequence goes on from NZ_JBTEKS010000306.1 coordinate 4,471, forward strand.
GGTCGGCGACTTCAACGCCTGGGACGGGCGGGCGCATCCCTTGCGGGCGCGGGGCGGCAGTGGCGTGTGGGAATTATTTATTCCCGAACTCCCGGCGGGTACGGTCTATAAGTTCGAAATTCGCAACCGGCAGCAAAGCACGGTCCTGTTGAAAACCGACCCCTACGGCCAATACTTTGAAGTCCGGCCCAACAACGCCTCCATCACCGTGGCCGAGACCACGTTCCAATGGACCGACGCAGCCTGGGTTGAAGCCCGCAAGTCGCGGGAATGGCTGCATGAACCCATGTCGGTGTACGAAGTCCACCTGGGTTCCTGGCGGCTGGGCGCCGATGGCGAATTCCTCAATTACCGCGACCTGGCGGTGCAACTGGTGGACTACGCCAAGGAACTTGGCTTCACCCACATCGAACTGCTGCCCATCACCGAGCATCCGTTCGACGGCTCGTGGGGCTATCAGACCACCGGCTATTTCGCGCCCACCAGCCGGTTCGGCACGCCGGACGATTTCCGCTGGTTCGTCGATTACTGCCACGCCCACGGCATCGGCGTGTTCCTGGACTGGGTGCCCGCCCACTTCCCCAAGGACGCCCACGGCTTGGCGTGGTTCGACGGCACGCCGCTGTACGAACACGAAGACCCGCGCCTCGGCGAACACCGCGACTGGGGCACGCTGATTTATAACTATGGCCGCAACGAAGTCCGCAACTTCCTGGTCGGCAGCGCCCTGTTCTGGCTGGAAGAATTCCACCTCGACGGCCTGCGCGTCGATGCCGTGGCTTCGATGCTCTACCTCGACTATTCCCGCCAGCCCGGCGATTGGATTCCCAACAAGTACGGCGGCAACGAGAACCTGGAAGCCATCGCCTTCCT
>NZ_JBTEKS010000307.1:0-5318 GCF_054333355.1 Methylomagnum sp.
CAGCAAGTAAGCGCCGTCGCGCAAAACGCCACAGCCCAATGCCTTGAGCGCCCGCCAGACACGCATACGGCCGGCGGCGTTATGGGTTGGCAAACTGACGATGAGGACGAGCCAGGAGGAAAGCATATCTGTTCTTACTAAACTCAAAAGTTGAGTATTCTACAGGCTATGGCTGATGGTCGTCATCAAAAGAGAAATTTTTGACATGGGGTGTTCGGCCCGAACAAGAACCGACCGAACAGCAAGAGGGCGGATGCGCTTCGCTTATCTGCCCTACGCCTCCGTCGTCGGTTTGCAGAAAGAAGAACACCGCGCAATTGATGACGATGAGCAGCAACGTGATGACTGGCGGGCGGTTCCAGTTGACGCGGTTGCCTACGAGGATGACGAACATGGTGAAGTGCCCTGGATGGAAAAGACCGACTCGGTTTTGAAAGCCGAATCGGTCTGCGCCTTATTTACCTTTGCCGAATGCCCGCGCCAACGCATCCGCCATGGCCCCCGCCGGTTTCGGCTCTTCCTGCTTGGGCTTCCGGTTCCTGGCATCGCCGCCCTTCCCTGCCCCGCCGCCACCCGCCGGACGCGGTGCCGGAGTTCCGGCGGATTTCGCCATCGGTGCCGCATCGCTCTTCATCGACAAGGCGATACGCTTGCGCGCCACGTCCACTTCCAGCACCTTCACCTTCACCACCTCGCCCGCCTTCACAATTTCGCGGGGGTCTTTCACGAACTTGTCGGCCAGATGGGAGATATGCACCAGCCCATCCTGATGCACGCCGATGTCCACGAAGGCGCCGAAGTTGGTGACGTTGGTGACGACGCCCTCCAGGCTCATGCCCGGCTGCAAGTCCTTGATCTCGGACACGCCCTCCTTGAACGTCGCCGTCTTGAACTCGGGGCGCGGGTCGCGGCCCGGCTTCTCCAGTTCCTTCAGAATATCGGTGACGGTGGGCAGGCCGAACCGCTCGTCGGTGTAATCCGCCGCGTTGACGCCGCGCAGGAAGCCGCTGTTGCCGATCAAGGCGCGGATGTCCTGGCCGGTGCCGCTGACGATGCGTTCCACCACAGGATAGGCTTCCGGGTGGACGGCGGAGGCATCCAGCGGATTGTTGCCATTCATGATGCGGAGGAAGCCCGCCGCTTGTTCGAAGGTTTTCTCGCCCAGCCGGGGCACCTTCTTCAATTCCTCGCGGCGCTGGAACGGGCCGTTCTGGTTGCGGAATTCGACGATGTTCTGGCTGATCGTCGCCGACAGGCCGGACACGTAGCGCAGCAGCGAGGCCGAGGCGGTGTTCACGTCCACGCCCACGGCGTTCACGCAGTCTTCCACAACGGCGTCCAAGCTCTTGGCGAGTTGGGTCTGGTTCACGTCGTGCTGATACTGGCCGACGCCGATGGCCTTGGGTTCGATCTTCACCAGTTCCGCCAGCGGGTCTTGCAGGCGGCGGGCGATGGACACGGCCCCGCGCAGCGAGACATCCAAATCGGGGAATTCCTTGGCTGCCAGTTCCGACGCCGAGTACACCGACGCGCCCGCCTCCGACACCACGATCTTGGTCAGGTTGAGTTCCGGGTAGCGCTTGCTGACATCGGCGGCCAGTTGATCGGTCTCGCGGGAGGCCGTGCCGTTGCCGATGGCGATCAGGTCCACGCCGTGCTTGAGGCTCAACGCGGCCAGCACTTGGACGGATTTGTCCCACTCCTTGCGGGGAACGTGCGGGTAGATGGTGGCCGTGTCCAGCAGCTTGCCGGTCTTGTCCACCACGGCGACTTTGACGCCGGTGCGGAGGCCCGGATCAAGGCCCATGGTGGCGCGTGGACCCGCCGGGGCGGCCAGCAGCAAATCCTTGAGGTTCTGGGCGAACACCCGGATGGCCTCGTCTTCCGAGGCTTCGCGGGCGCGTTGCTTCAGGTCCAGGTCGATGCGGGTGAATAGCTTGATCTTCCAGGCGTAGCGCACCGTGTCCAGCAACCAGCGGTCGGCGGGTCGGCCCTTATCGGCGATGCCGCCGCTACGGGCGACGAGTCCCTGGCAGGATTCCTGCGCCGCTTCCTCGTCCTTGCCGGGCTTGAGGGTCAATTCCAGCACGCCCTCGTTACGCCCGCGCAGCAGGGCCAGGGCGCGGTGGGAGGGAATCTTGCTGATGGCTTCCTCGTAGTCGAAATAGTCGCGGAACTTGGCCCCGGCCTCTTCCTTACCTTCGGCGACCTTGGACACCAGGATGCCCTCGCTCCACACCTTCTCGCGGATGTCGCCCAACAGGGTGGCGTCTTCGGCGAAGCGTTCCATGAGAATCTGCCGCGCCCCTTCCAGCGCTGCCGCCGCGTCCGCCACGCCCGCCACGCCTTTCTCCTCACTGAGGTAGTTGGCGGCTTCGGCTTCGGGGTCGAGCATGGGATTGGCGAGGATGTCGAGAGCCAAGGGTTCCAGCCCCGCTTCGCGGGCGATTTGCGCCTTGGTGCGGCGCTTGGGTTTGTAGGGGAGGTAGAGGTCTTCCAGCAGGGTCTTGGTGTCGGCGGCGAGGATGGAGGCTTCCAGTTCGGGGGTCAGCTTGCCCTGTTCGCGGATGCTGTCCAGCACGGTTTTGCGGCGGTCTTCCAGTTCGCGGAGATAGGCCAGCCGGGTTTCCAGGTTGCGAAGCTGGGTGTCATCCAGCCCATCGGTGGCTTCTTTCCGGTAGCGGGCGATGAAGGGCACGGTCGCGCCCTCGTCCAGTAGGCCGACAGCGGCTTGCACCTGTTGGGCTTTGACGCCGAGTTCCTCGGCGATGCGGGCGATGATGTCCATCCAAGCATTCTCTCGTGTTTAAAATGGGGGCGGATTTTAGCAGTTATGGGGGTGGGTGTCGGTTTGGGGAATGGAATTAAGCGGGGCTGGTATCGGTTAGGCTGCTAATTAATTCGGCTAAATTCAGGCTGGGATGATTGCGGAGGCGGAATATGGGGTATCCCAGATGGCTATTATCCGGTCGGAAAAAACTTCATTACAGGTCATGCTCGAAGTAAAAGGTGTGCCGAAATTCCTGCCCAATCTTGCGGTCGGTTTCGGTATATTCGCCCAAGTTAATCGGGTTAGCGCGAATTCTCTCCGCAAGCAAGGCCCATTTTGAAACTGGCTGTTCCTCAATGGATTTTTCCTCGCCTGCATTTACTTCGTCTTTCCCACGCAAAGTGGCCTGAATCATTTCCGCCACAAAACGGCTAGGGTCGGTTTGACGCAGTAGAAACTGACCCAACTCGTCGGGCAAATTTAATGTGATTTGCATGGCAACACCCGCCTATTAAAGAATCACGGGACGCCGGAGTCCTTCGACTCCGCTCAGGACAGGCGTCCCACATGGCATTCCCACGCAGAGCGTGGGAACGATTAATAAAGTAGCCATTTTCCCCGGCAACAACTACCCAACCACATCAATCCTCTCCACCCGCTGAAACCCCCTCGGCAAATGATTCCCCCGCCGCCCGCGATTCCCCTGGTAATTCGCCAAATCGGACGGCGAAAGATTAATAAACCGCTTGCCGCAATGCAGCTTCAACCCGGTGCCCGAAGGCAGCGCGGTCATGGCGATAATGCCATCCTGCCGCCCCGCCAAATCCTCCGCGAGAATCTGAATCAGCTTATTGCCCTTGCCCTTATTAAGCACCGGAATCTCGCTGATCGGGAACACCAGCAGCCGCCCCTGCGCCGTGACCAAAGCCAAGCTGTCCGTGTCCGGCGCCGTCACCCGCAACGGCGGCAGGACTTCGGAATGCTCTGGGACGGTCAATAGCGCTTTGCCGGTGCGGTTCTTGGTGTGGAACTCCTTAAGCTGAGTCACGAACCCATAGCCGCCGCTGGTCGCCAGCAAATACCAATCCTCATCGGTGCCCGCCAGCACGGTTTTGAACACCACACCCGGCGGCGGACTGAGCCGCCCCGTCAGTGGCTCGCCCTGGGTACGGGCCGAGGGCAGTTCGTGGGCGGCGACGGCGTAGCTGCGGCCCGTCGAATCCAGGAAATACGCGGGCTGATTACTGCGTCCCAGCACAGCGGCCAGGAACGCATCGCCCGAACGGTACGACAGCTTGGCGGGGTCGAACTCGTGGCTTTTGGCCGCCCACACCCAGCCCTTTTGGGACAGAATCACCGTCACCGGCTCGCTGCCGATGACCGCCGTCACGTCCAAGGCTTGCGCGGCTTGCCGGGCGACGATGGGCGAGCGGCGCGGGTCGCCGTAGCGGTCGGCGTCCTGTTTCAACTCCCGCTTGATGAGATTGCTCAGCTTCTTCGGGGAAGCCAGGATGCCTTCCAGCGTCTCCCGCTCCTTCGCTAGCTCGGCCTGTTCGCCGCGAATCTTCATCTCTTCCAGTTTGGCGAGATGGCGCAGCTTGAGTTCCAGGATGGCCTCCGCCTGAATGTCGGAGAGGCCGAAGCGCTTCATCAGCACCGGCTTGGGTTCGTCCTCGCGGCGAATGATGGCGATGACCTCGTCAATATTCAGGAAGGCAATCAGCAGGCCATCGAGGATGTGCAGCCGGGCGATGATCTTGTCGAGCCGGAATTGCAGCCGCCGCCGCACGGTCTCGGTGCGGAAGCTCAGCCATTCCAGCAGGATTTCCGGGAGGTTCTTGACCTGCGGCTTGCCGTTCAGGCCAATCATGTTGAGGTTGATCCGGTAGCTCTTCTCCAGATCGGTGGTCGCGAACAAATGCGACATGACCGCGTCGGTATCGATGCGTTTGGACTTCGGTATCACGACCAGCCGGGTGGGGTTTTCATGATCCGATTCGTCTCTGAGATCCTCGATCATCGGCAGCTTTTTCGCGAGCATTTGCGCCGCGATCTGTTCCATCAGCTTGGCCCCCGACACCTGATACGGCAACGCGGTGATGACGATATTGCCGTCTTCCTGCTCGTATTTGGCGCGCATTTTAACGGAGCCACCGCCGCTCATATACATCTTCCGTATGTCATCGGCCGAACTAATGATTTCGGCGTCGGTCGGAAAATCGGGTCCCTTGACATGAGTAAAAAGCTGCTCGATCGTGCTGGCGGGCTCATCGAGCAGCTGTATGCACGCGGCCGTCACCTCCTTGAGGTTATGCGGCGGAATGTCGGTCGCCATGCCCACGGCGATGCCGGTGGTGCCGTTCAGCAACACGTTGGGCAACCGGGCCGGAAGCAATTCCGGCTCTTTCAGAGTGCCGTCGAAATTGTCTGTCCATTCGACCGTGCCCTGCCCCAGCTCGCTCAGCAAGGTCTGGGCGTAAGCGGTAAGGCGCGACTCGGTATAGCGCATCGCGGCGAATGATTTGGGATCGTCGGGCGAGCCCCAGTT
>NZ_JBTEKS010000308.1:0-5306 GCF_054333355.1 Methylomagnum sp.
ATTCTTTTTTTTTACCTCCGGGCGCTGCCTTAATCGAGATATTATGGGTGGGCATGAGGGCTGATTGAGTGGGTGTGGGCTTCAGCCCACGATCGGTTTCGGCTGTCGCGGGCTGAAGCCCGCTCCCACAATTCTCCAACAATTCTCCAAGCCCAACCCCATTATCCCGGCGTCAGGCTCAACTTATGCTCCGCTTTCCCCGGCAGGAACGGCAAGGGTTTGCCCGCCACCCAGGCCGGTTGCTGGTCGCGGTAATGCGGCGAGAACGGATGCCCCGACTGCCCGCCCGGCATGTGCAGGATGCCGTCGCCGGGATGATTGGGCGACACCACCAGCCGTTCGCTGCCGCCGTGGAGTCCGTGCAGCACCTTGACGCAGAAGCCGTTGCAGGCGCCGGGCGTTTCCGGCATGTCCAGCAGCCAGCCCGCCACCGGCACGGCCCTGCTGAACGGGTGCTGGACCCGCACCACGTTGACCTTGCCCCACGGCAAACCGGAAAGCCGCGCCCCCTCATGCTCCCGCTGAAGCTCGGCCACGCTCTGCCGAAGCGTCGCCCGCAGGAAGGTCCGCCAATCACCCTGACGCCGATCCGGCAAGGTGTCCGGCAGGCGTTGTGACAATAAGGCACGCAGCGGGGTTTCCTGCTTGCGCCATTGGTAGGCGAAACCCGGCTCGGCCTGAGCGCACCGGCTGACCAACGGAGCGAACACGGCCTTGGCCAAATCCCCGCGCCAGCGGACCAACAACCCAACGCCGAGGCTGTCCGGGTCCAGCTTGCCATTCCAGTGCTGGATGGCCTCTGCCGCGTCGGCCAGTTCCGGGTCGGTCTCGCCCGCCAAAATCTCCAAGGCCAGCCGCCGGTAGAACTCATAGAACTCACTGGTGGTGTCGAGTTGCACATCCAGCAAATCCTGCTCGGTCAACTTGGCCTTGGCCGCCAGTCGCTCGCCGATGCGGTGCGCCCGGTAGCCATTGGCGAAGCCGTGGCCGACGACGTAGGGGTAAGCTTTGCCCAGCGTGCGGTTGTTGGCGGTGGCGAGATAGCCCTCCGGCGGGTCGATCAAGCGCGGCAATTCGTCCGGCGGAATGTAGCCGTTCCAGTCCGCCGCGCCGTCCGCCCAAGACCGGCTAACGCTGCCGTCCAGCCCTGTCCGGCGGGGAATAAAGCCCATGTAAGTCCAGCCGATGCGACCCCGCTCGTCGGCCAGCAGCGCGTTTTGCGGCGGGGTGCCAGCGCGGTTCAGCACGGCCATGGCGGTTTCCAGCGTGGCGGCGGCGTCCATGTCCATCAGCCCCAGATTGACCGCTTGCGGGTCGAGCGCGGCCCAATGCAGGGCGACCGCTTCGCCCAGCAACGGCTCCGGCGAGACCGGACCCCATACCGTGCTTTTCACTTCGGCGGTGACCGGCGAACCATCTTTCACGGCGATGGTTTCGGCGTGGGTCTCGAACCGCCGCCAGCCGTCCGGGGCGCGGTATTCGGCGGGATTGGCCGGGTTGATGTCCAGCTTCACCAAGTCCAGGTAGTCCCCTTCGATATTGGTGAAGCCCCAGGCCACATGCCCATTACTGCCCACCACGATCAGCGGCACGCCGGGCAGGGTTACGCCGGATACGTCCAGCCCGGCGTAATTCAAGCGGGCGCGATACCAGACATTAGGCACACCCAAGGGCAGGTGCATGTCGTCGGCGACAATGGCCCGGCCATCGGCGGTTTTGGTGGCGTTCACCGCCCAATTGTTGGAACCGATGGGGGCGGGTTCCTCCCGGACGGCGGCGAGGCTGAGCCGTTGCCCATCGCTTTCCCCGATCAATTGGGTGATGGCTTGGGCGGGCACCGGCTGGGCCGGGCGGCGGGAATCCGGGCCACCCAGCAAGGCGCGGGTGTATTCGTCGCTGTCGGGGGTGAGGAAGGCCACGACTTCCGGCGGCAGCGTCCGCGCCATGACGGTGAGCATCCGCTCGTCTTGTTCTTCCTGAGCGCCAAGGGTTTGGAACATGCCGAGCGCCACCAGCAGGCTATCTTCCGGGCGCCACGGTTCGGGGCGATAGTGGAGGGCGCGGAACTCCGGCGGAACCTCCTTGGCGGTGGTGATGTGCTGGTTGATGCCCGCCGTGTAGGCGTCCAGTGCCCGCCGCTGTTCGGGGGGCAGATGGGCGACGATGGCCCGCGCCGCTGGCTCGAATTGATAGGCGCGTTGGGTTTGATCCACGGGCAAGGCTTTGGCGCCGAAGATTTCCGCCAGCCGTCCCGCCGATTTGCGCCGCATTAAATCCATCTGGAACAGCCGGTCGCGGGCGTGCAAAAGGCCGAGGGCGCGGTGGGCGTCCTCGCGGTTCTGCGCCGTCACGGTGGGGATGGCGAGGTTGTCGAACTCCACCGCGACCGGCGCGGCGAGGCCCGGCAGGCGAGCCTCGCCGTCCAGTTTTGGCAACGATTGAGCGGCCCGGTCGATCTGGTAGGTAACGGGGGCGATGAGCGCCAGGAGGGCGAATCCCAGCACGTAGAGCGTGTGTTTGCGGGTCATGGGGTGGCGCGATTTTTTAGGGTTTCAATGAAGGTCGGCACTGCGCTGAAATCCAAGCCGTTCGTGCTGACCCTTCGACGCCGCTCAGGACAGGGGTATGGAAGGATGGACGGCTTGGATTGCGGCGGGTTTCAGACCATGGCGGTGGGAATTAATCCGGTATACTGCCCCGCTTTCCCCACACCGAGCAAGACCATGAGACCCAGCGGACGCCAGCCCGACGAACTGCGGAAAATCGCCCTGACCTGCCATTACACCAAGCACGCGGAGGGTTCCGTGCTGGTGGAGTTTGGCGATACCCGTGTCATCTGCACCGCCAGCATTGAGGACCGGGTGCCACCCTTCCTGAAAGGCAAGGGCAGCGGTTGGATCACCGCCGAATACGGCATGTTGCCCCGCGCCACCCACGACCGCACCGCCCGCGAGGCCAGCCGGGGCAAGCAGGCCGGGCGCACGATGGAAATTCAGCGGCTGATTGGCCGCTCGTTACGCGCCGCGCTCAATCTGGAAGCCTTGGGCGAGCGCACCGTCACCATCGACTGCGACGTGATTCAGGCCGACGGCGGCACCCGCACCGCGTCCATTACGGGCGGCTTCGTGGCGCTGAGTTTGGCCGTGAAGCATCTGATGAAGGCCCGCCGCCTCAAGGTGAACCCCATTCATGGGCAAATCGCCTCGGTGTCGGTGGGCATTTACAAGGGCGTGCCGGTGGTGGATTTGGATTACCGCGAGGACTGCGACGCGGAAACCGATATGAATGTGGTGATGAACGACGCGGGGGCGTTCGTGGAAGTGCAGGGCACCGCCGAGGGCCATGCGTTCCGTCGCGAAGAATTGAACGCGATGCTGGATTTGGCCGGGGGGGCGATTCAGCAGTTATTGCAGTGCCAGCGGGAGGCGTTGGAGGCGTGTAAGTAGGCGGGGTGGTATTGAACTTCCCGGATTTCGTGGTGTTTCATTATGGGCTTTTCAAATAGATATTCCCGAAGATAAGCCCATGCGTATCATTGCGAAAAGCACCTTAAAAAGGTTCTGGGAAAATCCCGCCCATAACGATGTCCGTGGACCGCTGGAAAGTTGGTATGAAGAAGCGTTGAAAGCGGATTGGACTTCCCCGCAGGCGGTGAAAGCCAAGTATAGAAACGCGAGTATCTGCGGGAATAATCGCGTCGTTTTTAACATAGGCGGTAACAAGTACCGTTTAGTCGTGGAAATGCAGTATCGGGCCGGGATAGTTTGGGTGAAGTTTATCGGAACTCATGCCGACTATGACAAGATAGATGCGGAGAGCGTGAATGAATATTAAGCCGATTCGTAACGATCACGATTTACAAGAAGCGTTCCGCCGTTTGGAAGGGGTTTTTCAGGCGGAGGAGGGCACGCCGGAAGCCGATGAAATGGAAGTGCTGGTGACGTTAATTGAGGCTTACGAAAACAAGCACTATCCCATTACTCCGTCCGATCCCGTTGAAGCTATTAAGTTCCGCATGGAGCAGCAGGGATTAACCCTGAATGACCTGGAAGTTTATATTGGCGGCAGCGGTCGGGTGCTGGAGGTTTTGAACCGCCAGCGCAAGCTGAGTTTGCCGATGATTAAGCGCTTGCATCATGGCTTGCATATTCCCTATGAAAGCTTGTTGGCTGATTCTGCGGTTTGGTCCTGAAGCAAGTGGCTTGGATGGAGCGCGGCGGAATTAGGGGTGATTAAGCCAGCCTTATCCCGGATTTCGCAAAGCTTCATCCGGCTGCGCTGGCTGGGTTTCCGCGAAGTTCCAACCCAGCCTACGGCCCTACGGCCCTACGGCCCTTGAAAGTCTGGCAGATATTGCTGTACGGGGCGTGCAATTGGCTTTATATCCGAAACTAGCCCGTAGGATGCGGTGACGAAGGAACCGCATCGTTCGCGATTGATGCGCTTCGTGCCTCAGCGCATCCTACGACCCTTGCGACCCCGCGACATTCCCCCTCACCAACCCCACCAATCCCCTTACCGCCCCCACCTCAATCACCCCCGTCCGATTCCCCCCACACAACGCCCCCCGAAACCCCAAATAATCCGGCCCTAATTCCAACAGCGGCCCCACATCCCCCGCCCGCAACGACCCCGCCAGCCCGCACAGCAAGCCCCGCCGCCGGGTTTCCGCCACAAAGTCCCGTAAAAACCCCGGCCCACACACCGCCCGCAAAGAACCACACGCCTTATCCGCCGTGTCCAGCATCGCCCCGGTAAAACCCGCCTCGGCCAGTTCTGCCACCCAGCGAAGCTCAGGGCCACAATCGCCAAACAGCACCGCCACCAGCCGCACGCCCCGCGCCGTCACGGGCCGCAAGCCGTCGATGACGCCGGACCAATCCCCGCCGGGAAAGAAGCCGATCTTCACGTAATCCACCCCCGTCGCCGCCGTGGCTTCCACCGCAGGCCCCACCACGCCGGGTTCCATGGGCAAATCGCCGATGGTGGCGCTGACGGGCCGCTGTCCGCCCAAGGCGTCAACGATGCGGGCCACCTCCCCGACCGACAACGCGCCCAACGCCCCCGCCGCCGGATTCTTCAAGTCGATGATGTCGGCCCCGGCCTCGGCCACCAAGCGGGCTTCGGCGAGGTTCGCGACGCTGGCGAGTAATCCGGTCATTGCTCGCCCGCCCGCGCCGGGTCCGCCAGAAAGGCGTCCACTTTGTCCATCAACCAGCCCCAGGCTTCCAGCTCGGCGGGACCGGCGGTCTTGTCCAGGCCGATGCGGAGGTAATCTAGTTCCGCCTCGATCTTGCTGCGGGGCA
>NZ_JBTEKS010000309.1:0-5290 GCF_054333355.1 Methylomagnum sp.
GGCTTTAGCCCGCGATTCGACAAGGCTCGTTCGCGGGCTAAAGCCCGCTCCCACCGCTGGCGGAGCCGGAACGCAACCCCGACAAACCAGGACGGCCCCATCCGGGGCCGTCCAAGCTCGGAGTTTCAATAGCTTACCGGCTATTTAACGGCGGGGCACGGGGCGAATTCGCAATTGGGTCCGCTCCGGCCCACATAAGTGACGCCATCCGGGCACATCAACACTTCCATGGTGCAGGCCACCCCGTCATTCGGATCGGTGGTGGCGCCGCCATCGGTCGGCGACTTGTCCACCGGCACCGGGTCGTCGATGGCGATGGGTTCCTCGGGCAGCGCCAGCACATCCACGCCGCCGGTCTGCTTGAATTCCGTAAGCTCATTGGCCTGCACCCGGCCCTCCGAGACCGTGTACAACTGGTCCTCGATGGTCAGCAGGCGGCGGATGTAGCGGTTCCAGGCGGAATTGAGCTTGCCCTCCGGGATGTGGGTGATGGCGGCTTTCAGTCGGAAGCCGTCCGCCACGCTCACGTCGTAGACATGGGCGCCCTGGAAGGTGGTGGTCCCCCATTCCTGGCCCGGCGGCTGCTCCGCCACGGACATGGGGAAGGCCAACAGGTGGCGGTCGGCGTCGAACAACACGGCCTTGTGATCGTACAGGGCGTCCGAATAGCTGCCCTGCTCGCCAATCACCACGCTATGGGCCAGCTTGGGCTGGGTCAGGTCGGACACGTCGAACAGCGCCAGCTTCACCCCGCTGGTTTGCACCCGCTCGCCCACCGCCGTGGTTTCCTGGCCGATGCCAAGGATGTGCCGCTCATCGAAGGGATGCAGATAGCTGCTGAACCCCGGCATTTTCAATTCACCCACGGATTTGGGCGCGGCCGGGTCGGAGAGGTCGATGGCGAACAGCGGGTCAACCTGCCGGTAAGTCACCAGGAAGGCCCGGTCCCCCATGAAGCGGGCCGCGTAGATGCTCTCGCCTTCGGCGAGATTCTCCAGCTTGCCCACCACCTTCATGTTGCCATTGAGGCTGTAGAGGTTGTTCCAGCTCTTGTCCTGGAAGGTGTCGCCGGTCTGGGTCCACTGATGGACCGTGGTGGCGATGCGGAAATAGCCCTTGTGTTCATCCATGGAGAATTGGTTCAGCACCGTGCCCGGCACTTCCCCGGCATTGCGGAACTGGGTGCCGCCCTGGTCGATGCTGAAGCTGTAGATATGGGTGCTGGCGTTGCTGGCCTCGGCGCGGTAGTCCGCCGCCGAGAGATACAGATTGTCGAGCGAGGCATAGGCCACCTCGCCCGCGCCCAGGTAGGACTTGATGTCCGCCGCTTGGCCGGGCCGCGTCAGGCGGAACCCCGCGACCACCACATAATTGGGGTCCACGAAGTTCGGGAAATAGGACAGCTTGGTCAGGGGCAAGGGCCGCAGCGTGCCGTGGTTGACGGCGGAGTCGCCCACTTTCGGGAGGATGGCACCCCGCGTCATGTCGGCGGACTGGGTCGGGCCATCCGGGGTGGCGATCAGGGCCGTGGTGTAGAAGATGGGATAGGTCCGGCCCACCAAGTAAACGGCGTCGCCGATCTTGCGGGAGGCCAGATAATTGCCCGTGAAGGAGACCTCCCGCGCCTGAACGGGCTTCTGCCGGTCGGAAATGTCGTACACCCGCGCCACGGTCAGATTCTCCCCCATGGGCGCGGCGATCATCTTGCCGACCATCGGGGCGTCCGAGGCGGCGGGCGTATCCGTGGCGGCGCCGTTCGCCTTCCAAAGATTGCCGATGACCACCAGCCGTTCGCCGTCCACGAACAATTCGGCGGGATAGAAGCCATCCTCGAATTTGATGGACGCCAGGAGGCTCATGGCGGTGGCGGGATGGGCCTGGATGATCCGCACCTCGCCGCCCTGCACGGTGTAGAGGTACTTGCCGTCGGTCTTGACGATGTCGCCCTCGTCCACGCCCGCCACCTGGTTGTTGGTGGTGGAATGCTGAGTCCCGCTGCTGGTGGACTTGCTGCTCCCCCCGGCGGTCGGGGCGGCATCGGCGGCGAGCGTCAACTCGCTGGCCCGCAAGGTGGTGTTCGGCTTCTTGCCCTTGAGCAAGCGCTTGAGCTGCTGCAAGGACGCGACGCGCAGCGGCTTCAAGCTGGATTTGGCGGGCGCCGCCGCCTGGACCGGAGCCGCCGCCGCCGGAACCGTCGCCGCGCTGAGGCCCAACGCCAGGGTGGCGAGCGTCAAGCCCATGATTGTCGCCGTGATGGATTTCTTGCAGGGCTGCATCGCGCTAGGCTCCCGAGGTTTGTGTGGGTCGATCCGGGCCGACTCGCGGGGGCGGAGGTCGCCGCCGTGGGCCGGGTTTTGCGAATAGTTTGTCATGGTTATTGGCTCCTGTTGACCGGAACATTTTCGGCCAGGGCGTAGGGTGGTTTTTACCCCTTTCCGGTCCCCTATAATTTGGGGAGGGAAAAAAGCCCCCCGAAAACAGGGGGCGAGTGGGGGGGGACGAAACCGTGCGCCCAGTGGAAAAACACGTTTGAGGGATAATCCCAGCCACCGCCGAATATCTCGCGCTACCATTAATTCACCGCCGCTCATGGCGGCGGTCGCGGAGCCTATCAATCCGGCCTGTGGCGAAGGCCGGGGGAAGATTACTTAATACTTGATGAATACTAGATGAAGTGAAAGTTTCTTGGTCTCGACCCGGTTTTGCTGGTTATCATGTTAGGCGCGGATCAACTTGGGAGAACAACAATATGGCATTTGAACACGGACTCAGCCCCGCCCGAAAGGCGTCACCAGGCTCGTCTCTGGGGGCGGGGCGGCTGGGTAGGGGCTTGACGTTGATGGTCGGGCTGGGCTTGGCGAGCGCGGCCACCGCCGCCCCGTGGCAGTTGGACGTGCATGTGGCGGGCGCGGTCGGCGGGCGGATTGACGGCCTGCCGGACGGCGACTCATGCGGCGCCGATTGCGTGGCGGCGGTGCGCCGCCCGGCCCTGGTGGGCTTGCTGGCGGAGCCGGACCCAGGCTTCCGGTTCGACGGTTGGCAAGGCGCCTGCGAGGACACCCTCGGACCTCTCTGCACCCTGCCCGTCTCCGCCGACGCGAGCGTGGGCGTCCGCTTCATCCGGGAAACCGAGCCGGACCCGGCGCTGGATGGCGTGCTACTGCTCCACGACGACGGCGAGACCCCGGCGCTGTGGAACCGGGTGGTGGATCGCCAGTTCGATGGCCGCTGCCCGGTGGTTTACGGCGGCGTGCCGCTGGGACGCGCCCCGGACCTGCCGCCGGATTCACTGCATTGCTACCGGGTCCGGTTCGGCTATTACGCCGCGTTGCGCGGAGCCGATTCCGAATCTGAGTCCGGCCAACCCGCCAGCCTGCCCCAGTGGCAGTCGGAAATTCGGGCGGCGGTGGCCGGGATCATGGACGCCCGCCCCAGGCTGCGGCTAGTCCTGGTGGGCAAGGGCCGGGCGGTGGCGGCGGCGCAGCGCTTTCTTGAGGCACCAACGCCCGAGCGGGCGGTGGTGGGCGGCGTGCTGTCGGTCGTCGCCCCAGCGTCGGCATTGGCCGATCCACCGACAACGGCGCCGGAGGTTCCCGAAGTCGGCGAGCAGGGCATCGCCGCGCAGGCGTGGGCACTGTTGAGGTCTCGTTGAGCCGTCGGCGGTTTTTTCAGCGATTGTTGTTGATCGCGGGCCTGCTGCTGAGCGCGGCGCTCAAGGAGCCGCCCGTCAGCCCTGCCCCGG
The DNA here is from genome assembly GCF_054333355.1 of Methylomagnum sp. Lineage (NCBI taxonomy): Bacteria > Pseudomonadati > Pseudomonadota > Gammaproteobacteria > Methylococcales > Methylococcaceae > Methylomagnum > Methylomagnum sp. The sequence goes on from NZ_JBTEKS010000309.1 coordinate 3,743, forward strand.
GGCGGGGTTCGCCCGCCGGGAACCCGTCCGCCGCGTCAACGGCCAACCCCCAGCCTGCTGGCATTCCGTCCAGCGGGCCGACGCCGACTGCGGCCACGGCCACGGCGTCGAGCCATCCCCATCCAGACCGGATGAGCCGCCGCGCCGAAGCGCCCCCGGCACCGGAAGCATCGTCATCCGCCGAACCCGCCCCGGACGCCTACGAGGTGTGGCGGCGCTGGCTGCGCTTGGTGGAGCAAAGGGCTTACCAGCAGATGCCGATTGCCAACGCCTTGCTGGCGGACCGCCTGAGGAGCGGGGGGGGCGCGGAGATTTACCAGGAGATAGCCAATCTTCTGCGGGACGAGAATCTGCTCTTCCAGGTCCGCTCGCAGCTCGTCGAGTTGCTGGGCGAAATCGCCACGCCGGAAGCCTTGGCGCTGTTGCTGGACCTCGCCGACCAGGGCATGGAGTCGCCCCTGTACGCGCCCGCCCTCAACACCATCAGCCATATCGGCGAAAACCGCTGGGGGGGCCGGTTCCATGAGGAATTATCGCCCCTGTTGGAACAAGCCTGGAAAGACGCCGGAAACACCGACTGGCCCTACCTGATGGCCGTCACCCAGGCCATCGTCGGCATCGGCGCGCCCAGCGGCATGGGTCTTTTGCTGGACACCCTCGCGGGCCGGGATTCGGCGGCGGCGTCCAGTGGCGAGACCCGGGGCAAGCGGGTGGCCGTGTTCCAAGAAACCCCCAAAGTCACCAATCCGGCGGCGGTGTCCGTGTTGAAGCGGGCGGTCACCGGCACCGAGGCGTCCAGCCTCAAGGACTCGGGTTCCACCCCGCTGGAAGCGACCTCGACGGTTGATCCGACCCCGGTCAGCGGAACGGCCACCATAGAATCCCATGCCCCGTCCACTCAAGTCCCCGCCGAATCTGTTTTTACGGCGTCCTCCGAATCCACTGACGGCGCGTCCGCCGCAGGTCTCGGCCAGACCGCGCCCAGCGGCGACCCGTCGTCCGGCGCGCCAGCCCAGCCCGCTGTGGTGCCGGTGGTCATCCAGGGGCTGGAAAACATTGGCACCGAGACCGCCTTGAACGCGATTGCGGAAATCAGCTCGAGTTATCCCGAGATCAAGGCGCTTCTCGCCGAGCCGGTGCCTTAACCCCTCCAAGCGGAGACCGGATCAAGCCTGGCCCACCCGTGGAAGTCCATCGCCATGAACACGTCCCATCCCGACAGAAAAAAAGACATCGTTTGCCGGTGCAGCGGCACGACCACCGAGCAAATCAAGCGGCACGTCGCCAACGGCGTCAATGACTTGGATGGCTTGTCCAGGGCCACGGGCGTCTGCTCGGGGTGTGGCGGCTGCGACACCGAGGTTCTGGCGTTGCTGGCCGAGTCTTCCCCGCCCTTGCCCCGCGAGGCCAGCTAGCGCTTCGTCACGCATGAAACGCCGAGTGATTCCCGAGGGGTGCCGCCCGAGGCCGAATGTCTGGGGTAGGTCGGGCATGTACTCATGCCCGACGCGGCGGTCTGGCCGAAGCGTCGGGCAGGAAATACCCGCC
>NZ_JBTEKS010000310.1:0-5285 GCF_054333355.1 Methylomagnum sp.
CAGCCCACGAACTGATCTGAACCTCGTGGGCTGAAGCCCACTCCCACAATCCCGCCTACTCGGCGAACAACGCCTCGATGAACTTCTTCGCGTCGAAGTCCTGCAAGTCGTCGATGGTTTCGCCAATGCCGATGTAGCGGATGGGGATGCCGAACTGCTTCGCCAAGGCAAAGATCACCCCGCCCTTGGCCGTGCCATCCAGCTTAGTCAGCGCGATGCCCGTCAGCCCCACCGCCTCGTTGAACTGGCGGGCTTGATTGATGGCGTTCTGGCCGGTGCCCGAGTCCAGCACCAGCAACACTTCATGAGGCGCGGTCGGGTCCAGGCGGGCCATGATGCGCTTGACCTTGCTCAGTTCGTCCATCAGGTTCGACTTGGTGTGCAAGCGCCCGGCGGTGTCGGCGATCAACACGTCGATACCCCGCGCCTGCGCGGACTGCATGGCGTCGAAGATGACCGAGGCGGAATCAGCGCCTTGCTGCTGGGCAACGACCGGCACGTTGTTGCGCTCGCCCCAGGTCTGCAACTGCTCCACCGCCGCCGCCCGGAAAGTGTCGCCCGCCGCCAGCATCACGCTGTGGCCCTGGTTCTGCAAGCGCTTGGCGAGTTTGCCGATGGTCGTGGTCTTGCCCACGCCGTTGACCCCCACCACCAGGATGACGAAGGGCCGGGTTTCCTCTGGAATCACCAGCGGGAGGCTGACTGGCTCGATGATCTCGTAGAGATATTCCCGCAGCCGGGCGGTCAGGGCGTCCACATCGGCCAGTTGGTGGCGCTCCAAGCTTTCGGTGAGATGGCCGATGATATCGCGGGTGGCGGTGACGCCGATGTCGGCCATCAGCAATTGCGCTTCGATGTCGTCCAGCAACTCCTGGTCGATGGCCTTCTTCCCCAAGGCCAAATTGGCGAGGAAGCCGGTCAGGCCGCCCCGGGTTTTGCCAAGCTGACCCTTGAGCCGGGCGAACAGGTTGTCTGGCGCGGGGCGGGTTGGAACCTCGACGGGCGGCACAGGCCGCACCGCCACGGGCGGGATGACGACCGGCGGCAGCTCCTCCAGTCCGGGGACCTGCGTTTCCAGCGGCAGGGCCGGGCGGCGTTCCGGGATTTCAACCCGGCGCGGCAGGCGCAGGAAATAGTGGGCGTGGGCCACATTCAGCAGCAGCAACGCGCCGAAGGCATTGTGCGCAACCGCCAGGGCCACCGGCATACGCAATATCACCACGGCCACGCCCAGACCAATCTGCACCAGCAGGAGGAAGCTCAGCAGCAGACCGGCTTTGCTCAGGCGGGGCGCCTTGGGGTTGGAGGTGATGCCCATGGCCAGCAGGGTCAGCACCAGGAACACCGCCACAGCGCCCACGCGATGAACCATCTGGATGGCGACGCGGGCGGGTCCATCCAACAAGCCCCACTGCCCATCCGCCAAGCCACGCCAAAAGGCGAAGGCGTCGGCATAATCCGCGTCCGGCCACCAAGCGCCGAGGCAAGTGGGGAAATCCGGGCACGCCAGGGAAGCATAATTGGACGAGACCCAGCCACCGAGAGCGATTTGCAGGAACAGCAACAGCAGCGAGAACCGGCTCAGCCAAAGCAAGCCGCCCACCTCGCCCACGGGTTGGTGCTGCGGGCCGACGGTGAGCCACAGCCGGTAAAGCAGCAGCACCGTGAGATAACCCGCCAGCAAGTGGCCCGTCACCACGACCGGCATGAAATGGAGTTTGACGGTCCATACGCCGACCACGGCCTGCCCGGCCACCAGCAGCAGCGTGCCGTAGGTGAGGGCGATGGCCTTGCCCCGGTTCTCCCGCACCCCGAACACCAGCCCGGACAGCAGCAGCACGAACACGCCCAGCGTGCCGGACAAACCGGCGAGGGCCAGCACCAGCAGCTTCTTGATGGCGGCGGCGGAATGCTCGTTGATGGCGGCGAGGATTTCGGCGAGCGGTTGAGCGTAGCAGCCGGGCCAGTCGGCGCAGACCAGGCTGGCTTCGGAAATGCGGACGTAAGCGCCCATCACCGTGACGCCCAGCGCCAGGATCAGGGTAAAGAGGGTCAGGTGTCTGAACATGGTCCTGCCTTGTTATTGTCGTTGCGTTGAGTGGTCGGGCCTGGGTCAAGGCGACCGGATTTTTTTGTCGCGACCTGTGTACGGTGGGCATGTACCCATGCCCACCGATTCATGGAGCGGCGAGCCTGTTGGTGGGCATGGATACATGCCCACCCTACGGAGGAGGTTAAGCTTTCTTCACAAACTCCGATTTCAGCTTCATCGCGCCGAAGCCGTCGATCTTGCAGTCGATGTCATGATCGCCATCCACGAGGCGGATGTTCTTGACCTTGGTCCCGACTTTCACCACCGACGACGAGCCTTTGACCTTCAAGTCCTTGATGACCGTGACGGAATCGCCATCCTTGAGTGGCGTGCCGTGGGCGTCGGTCACGAGCCTTTCGGTCCCGGCGCTTTCGGCGGCGGCGTCCTTGGCCCATTCATGCCCGCACTCTGGGCAGATGAACAGGCTTCCGTCCTCGTAGGTGAAGGCCGAGCCACACTCCGGGCACTTGGGTAAATCGCTCATTCTGGTTCCTAAATGGGGTTGGCTCGTAGGAAGCTACTCTGGAGTCCGAACTTTAGTTTGGACTTTATTTAATCGCTTACGCGGTGATCCAAACTGAAGTTCGGACTCCAGACGTTATAGCGTTTAATCGCCTTCCCTACAGGGTTTTATTTGCTTGATTGGTGTGGTCTGACAAGGGCATCAGCCGATTTGGGAAGCCTTCAGCAAATGCTTGATGTCTTTTACCAAGCGGTATGGGTCGAAGCCGCTGTCGTACCATAAGGCCGTGTTGCCCAGCGGATCGACGAGAATCACTATCCCGTCGGCGGGTGGCTTGCCCAGGGCGTCGGTGACGGTTTTCAGCATCGCCTCGGGGGCGGCGGTGATGACCAGGGAATCGTCCTTCAGCAGCAATCCGTCCACCTCCCCGGATGGCGTCCTGGTTGGCACTAGCAGCAATCGCCTGACCCGCAGCATTTCCTTGTTAAGCATCAGCACGGCTTGGTGGGTCTTGTGCAAGGCGTCGGCGCAAGCTTGGCCGCAAGCGCCTGGAGCCACATGCAACAACACCCAGCGACCCTTGATCTCGTTCAGGCTCTCCGCCGGAAACGCGGGCTGGGTGAATAACGGGGCAAAATCCAGCGTCCGGGGCGGCACGATCAAAGCGCCGTAATTGCTGGTTTTTTCGACAAGTTCTGGGTGCTGGGCGTAATACCAGGCCAGGATGAAGGGACCGAAGGCGGTGAACGCGACGGCGAAGATCATGGCGCGGGCGCGCCATGTCGGTTTCCTTGGGTTGGTCATGATGCGGAAGACAAAGTGGATGAAATCAGGGCGTCGGGGCTTTTGAACCGGCTTTCAGGCCGTGGCGCAGATAAATGATCGTGGCGACCAGCGCGAACAAAAACCATTGCAAGGCATAGCCCCGGTTCTTCTCGGGGGTAAGCCGCACCTCCCGCCAAGCCCGGACATAGCCCTCGTCAGCCGAAGGGTCCAATAATACCTGATACGGCAGGACCGGATAACCGAGCCGTTCAGCGAGGGGCGCGGGTTCCGGCAGTTGGACGACCGCCGGCCAGCCGGGCGCGGGGATTTCGGCACCTTTAAGCTTGAGGCCGACGCCGGGAAAATGGTCGGCCACCCCGGAGATTTCCGCGTGAGTGGCTTGCAGGGCGACAGCGGGCAATCGGGTCCGATCCGCGCCCACGGGCACCCAGCCGCGATTGACCAGCACCGCCGCATTGCCGCCTTCGAGGCGAAGCGGGGTCAGCACATGGTAGCCGGGCCGTTGCTCATGGATTTGGTTGTCCACCAGGAATTGGTGAGCCGCGTCGTATTCGCCGCTCACCACGACGCGCCGATAGCGGAGATCATCCGGGCTGGCTTCCGCGCCGCTCAGCCGCACCGGCGCGTCCTGGCCACGCAATTCGCGGGCGTCCATCAGGGCGGTCTTCTCGTCCGCCCGGCGCAACTGCCACAGCCCCAAATTGACGAATACCGCGAGGACAGCCAAGAAGCCTAGCGAGGCTTTCCAATGGGGTTTGAAGCTATAATCCCGCACATTCACCTCGCGCCGGCAGCCCGTCGTGGTCCGCCGGATTCACTTCACGATTGGGCGGACTTCCCTTGAAAATCTTCATCTTGCTTGTACTCCTGGTCATCGTCGGAAATCTGGGTTCGGCGCTTTATTATCTCTTGAAAGACAAAAACCGCTCGCCGCGCACGGTTAGAGCTTTGACGTACCGTATCGGTTTGTCCATCGCGCTGTTTTTGTTGCTGATCGTGGCGTTCGGGTTGGGATGGATTCAGCCCCATGGGCTTCGGGGCGGGGCGGGGCCAAAAAATCCAGCGGCAAATGCGCCGATCACTCCCAATACTCCGGGCGATTTACGGTAGTTAGCAAATTGGAACCGAAGCACTGAAACTCGCCTTTCACACCTTCAAAACCGGGCATGGCAAATGAAAGCTTCTCTGGCGGATTTCGATAGGTACTTTAAGGATAAAGGGGCCAGCGAAAAGTGTCCTTTCTGTGGGTGCGAGAACTGGATACTGAAAACGGTCTCCGAGGAAAACGATTTTGTCGAGGTGGCCATTTCAAATCTCATCTTTCAGTCTGACGCCGTTTTAGGGGCGTATTACCCGGTTGTCGTGATGATTTGCTCTCAATGCGGATTTGCAAGGCAGCAAGATTTACAAATGCTCCAAGATTGGCAAGAGAAGAATAATCATGAACGTGAGCAGCAATAGCGGGGTTATCCCGTTCAAAAAATCCGGCTCGGGCGGGGGCGGTGGCGACCTTGAACGGCGAGTCGGCAAGTTGGAGGCGGATGTAGCGAGTCTGCGGGAAGATGTGGCGGTGATCCGGTCCAACTATGCCACCAAGGCCGATATTGCCGAGATGAAATCAGAGATGCACAAGGAATTTGCCTCGCAAACCCGTTGGATGATTGCGACGCTCATCGCAGCTCATCGCAATTGTGGGGCTGGTTTTAGCGATACAAAAAATTTTCCCATCCAAGGCTGATCCTATTCAGACACCAACTATTCTGCCCTTGCAACAAGCGCCGCAAATGCTTATGCCTGCCCCTACGTCGCCATCAGCTAAGCCGTGATTTACTTCTTTCAGTAGGCAAAACGGCTTACCCACCATATAAAAAAGCCCGTCTCTTACGAAACCGGGCTTTTTGCTGGGTGTGGGTCGGGCTTAAGCCCGACCCACAACCGCGGTGT
>NZ_JBTEKS010000311.1:0-5268 GCF_054333355.1 Methylomagnum sp.
TAAGGCTAGGGTATGCCCCAACCGGACAGGTGGGGCCGTGAGGAGCTGCGTGAAGCCTTGGCAAACAATGACTTCGATTCCTTAACGTACGATATTTTCCGTTTCGTGAGCTGACCCCTCCAACACGCCCCGAGCGAAACCGCCCGCGCCCCCATAATTATTGTTGGGAATGACGCTAGCCCCCGGCAGGGACTTGAGGCTTAATGTCCGCCCATTATCAATCACGAATAATTCGACCTGTCCAGAACAGCGCCCCAATACCTCTCGACTTAGCAGTTCGATATTGCGGCGGACATAGGCTTCCCGTTTGAACGTCGGCATGATGACAGCCAACCGTGGTTCAATTTTCGGCGGTTCCGGGGTCAAATAACGCAGCCCCATGAGCTGAAAGCCGGTCCCCCTCGCTTCGAATTGAGGATACAGAATGCCCCGTTGTCCATGGAGCGCATTGATGGACACCAGCATACTGCCCCCAGCGCTTTCTATGGCTTGCTCGGTGACTAGCACACGCGGCTCGAAACCATTTTCTCGCCAAACTCTTAACAGCGCCTTGCCGGAGAGCCGAATATCCAGAGTAATCCTGTCGATGGCTGCCGGTCCACACCAGGTCGAAAGCGAAAAAGCGCCGAAAAAAGTGCTGAATTCCAAAGTATGCACGCCGCTGGCCGACACCTCCGGCAAATAGCGCATCCCTTCCTCAGTCTGATGCAGCCAAACCTCGCGGGGATGTGCCCGAAAATACATGGCCTCCGGGGCATTGATAGCAATATGGGGCCAAATAATTTTTTGCAATACCCTATGACCATCTTCCATTTTTAATGCCCTCTTATTAACCGGACAGAATTAATTATAGATAGCGGTAGAAAGAAGGCTTCATTTGATCGCCCTCACCCCAACCCCAACCCTCTCCCGTAGGGAGAGGGAGCAAAATGTCGCTTTACCAGCAGAGGTATCTATATTTTCATTCAAATAACTCAATTTTGGCGTATAAATCATCTATGGGCATGACCTACCCCTTCTTTCACGAATTCCCTGCCTGAATCATGAAAGCCGAGCTTATCCGCTAAATCCTAACCAATATCTTCAATCTGAATGATCTCCCCACGTTCCAAATAAATCTTGCGGGTACATACCCGTTCGATCAATTCCCTGTCATGGCTAGCCAAAATCAGAATCCCGGCCTTATCCACAAAATCCAATAAGCGGGCCTCCGCCTTACGGCTGAAACATTGATCGCCGGTACTCAGCCATTCGTCCATCAACAGGATTTCCGGCTCAAGGCAGGTGCAGATGGAAAACGCCAGCCGTAGCACCATGCCGCTTGAGTACGTGCGCAAGGGCATATGCAGGAAATCGCCCAATTCGCTGAATTCGGCGATGTCCTCCTTAAATCGGCCAATCTCCTGGGGTTTCAGGCCAAGCGAAAAACCCCTCAGCTTGATATTCTCAAAGCCCGTGGCGTCGCCGTCCATACCCAACATGTTGTCGAGCAGGCTGGTCACTTTTCCTGTCACCTCAACCTGTCCCTGGTGAGGGTGATATACCCCGGCAATAACCCGCAACAATGTCGTTTTGCCGCTGCCGTTATGGCCCATCAAAGCGATTCGATCTCCCGTTTCCGCCGACAACGTAATATCGCGGAGCGCTTCGACATAAGTGATGTTGTTTGCGGCGCACAATCGACCGCCAACCGCGGCATTGAGTATTGTCCTTTTGAAAGAGCGGGCCTTGGTATCGAAAATGGGCAGGCGGATCGAAACATTCCGCAAATTCACACCCATGATTTGATTGCTCTCAACGCCCTGGATGGTTTCCCGTTGAGATTTGACGGGTTCAATGGTTTCAGTCCGTGCGGTGCTTGTCCGTGAAAAATAAGTCATAACCAATAGGTGATGTGGTTCCGATATTTGGCTAATAAACCAGCCGCCAATAACCAACCGAAAATGGCCATTGCTAGGGTAGTGATCCATAGCGAGGCTCCCGGCGTCTGGCCGAGCAGCGGCATTCTCAGCATTTCAAGCAGATAATAGAACGGGTTCCATTCGAGCATATAAAATCGGCTAGGGGCCAACTGACCGGATTTCCAAATGATGGGGGTGATGAAGAACCCCAAGGTAATCAAATGGTTGATGACCGGCTGCATATCCCTAAAACGGGTACAAAGCATAGCCAGCAATATACCTAGCCAGAGCAGGTTTGCCACCACCAACAGGAAGGCTGGAATCCAAAAGAAGACCGATTCATTAAAGGTCAGAAGACCCAGCGCCCATAAAATCGGGATGATTACCGAGTTATGGGCCAGTAGCAGGATATGCCGCCAACAAACACGCAGTATGAAAATGAATAAGGGCAGCCGTGTTTGGCGGAGGTAATGAGACGATCCGATGAAGGCTTCACCGTAATCGTTGAGTTGATTGGAAATGAACCCCCAGAACAGCAGGCCCAAGGCCAGATAGGGAATGAATTCATGGGGATCGAAATCGAACAGCGCACCGTATAGCGGCCCCATCGCAGTGACGGTGACGGCAAGGCCGATGGTCAACCACCAGGGGCCGAGCGCTGAGCGCCGATACCGTCCCCGGATGTCCTGAAGTGAAAGCGCGTGCCACAAGGGCCAATCGGAAATGCCTTCCCTGAAATCCCGAACCGCCGACTCCAACATAGCGTTTTCCATCCATTGGAAAATATGCTGGTGAACGTACCATACTATCAGGCGCAAGGGAAATTTGTGCCAATTAATTAACGGGCTAGTTAATTATTTAAAGCTTACTTTTGTCGCTGTTACATTGGATGCGTCCCGCCGGTTCAATCAAACTGCCCGGTGCCGCCAGTCAATATTTTCCCGGACGCGCCATTCAGATTGGCATTCCGGGAAGGGGCTAGGGAAAAGTTATTGAGGAATTCGTTTCTACCCGTGGGGCTGGTTTGCTCAATGGCCCAAACCTCAGGCCCGACGATGAGATTGTCGAATATGTCATTGAAATCACAATCCCGGCAAAACTGAATCCCCGCGTGGTGGCCACCGGTAATGACGTTCTGATAAATGACGTTGCCCTGGCTGGGCGTGAAATCGAGATCACTGGCGGGCGCGTCGGCGGGCGCGCTTCCCAATTCAATGCCGAAGAAAAAGAACTTATCGTTCGCGCCAGCGTTATTTGATTCGATTCGATTGCCGCCAAGGATATTGTAAAAGGCGGTTCTGACCATTTTTACGCCGCTCCCGTAGTTTCCAGAAATATAATTATTCGCCACAATATTGAATGCCGCGTTGTCGATGGAAACCCCCGGGAGTTTCGCATTGGAGTCCCCGTCAGCGTCTTTGCCAAACGCGGCCACGAAATCCATCTCAAGGTCCAAATCGCGTTGGCCCCAGCGCTTCCCATTCGCGGACACTTCATTACCGAAAATAATGTTGCCCGCCGATCCGTTATCCAGGCAAACGCCCTCCTTGCTATTGCCATGGACTAAGTTTCTCCTGGCATAAGTCAGTATGGCACCGTCGAGGTAAATCCCGTTGGCGAGGCCGTCCCTGATTTCGTTGCCGATTAAGTAAACCCGGTTCGCTGGCGTCCGGTTTCGGACCGGGTCTTCCGGCGCGAAATGGAATACTGGTTTCCCGTCACTGGATACTCCCTGGGCCAGCAAAAAATTGACACCGCCAATCTGGCTATAGATACGGCGATCCGTGACCAGGATTCCGGCGTGTTGGTTGCTCGTGCCGCGCCCCCCGGAGACCTTGTTGCCGTGAATCAGCACGTCGGTCGATTTTCCCAAGACCGTTATCCCTGAGGCATTGGGCCGGGTGATAACGGCGTCAGCGATCAAGATGCGGCTGTTGGCCGGGGCCACGATGATTCCATATCCTGGCGCATCAATGATTTCCGTCCTCACAATGGAAACCCGCGCTGAGGCGGATATGACGAATGGTTCGAGACCCTTGAATATCCCACCAGATACGGAAATGTCCTTGGAATTATCGATGCTGATGGCGGCGGTATGATAATTTTTAGAAAAGGCGGCTTCGCCTGCTTTGAGGCGCGTCTTTCCAAAATTTATATGAAGCTGATGATGATTCCTGATGCGAAGCGGCTCGTCCGCGATCAATCCCACCGATAGCACATCAATGCACGCATTGTTTTTGAGTTTCTTATTGAGCTTGGATAACAGTTTTCCCTTGTAAACAATATTCCGAAGGCAGGTATCGGGCTGGTTTCTCTGCTTAAGCAGGCTGTCGATTTCCAGGCCGGCATTTCTGCCGAAGTCGAGCAAGGTTCTGAGGCTTAGGCCCAAGCCGTCGGCCCGCTGGAACACCTGCGTCTTACCGGCGAGCGTGCCCACGGCATGGTCCGGCCCCAATTTCAGGGCGGGAAGATTCCCGTTGAGAATCCGGTCGTACACGTCGCTCATGGGAAGGGGCGGGTTGCCGACCACAGGATTCAGGAAGGCCGTGAGGAGGCATATCGCACAGCCTTGAGCGAGGCGGGCCAGCCATCGCAAACCGGCGAAAGCGCGGGTGGGGCCGGGGCGATGGGCTGATTGGCTCGACGTGGGGTTGGGCATGGCGGGCGCTCGGCACATTGATGATGGGTTGGACAAGCGGACCGGCCCGCCTCGTTGAGGATTAACTGGCTTTGGCCCGCAAGCCTGGCGGATCGGTGGCGATTCCAGGCCCGCGAGTCGCCCCCCCAGTAAATGCCCCTACGCGTCCGGCCCGACGCCCGGGTCTAACACCGAAGGGCCGCCGCCGTGCCGGAAGGGCGGTTCCGCCCAGGGAAATCCGGGGCAATCGCGCCATGTGGTTTCCTCTCCCTCCCACAGCCCTCTCACAGGTAGAGGGGGCCAAGCGGACATCGCGGGATTGCCCGGCGCAGAAAATGGAATAGGGAATCACGTAACCGTCGTTATCAGGAGATTCAGGATGGACCCCAAACCAAGCTTTAGCCTCCCACGCCGCCAGATGCTCGGCGGAATCACCACCGGCCTCGTCGCCGCCGCCGCCGCCCCGGCCCTCGGACAGGCCGCCTCGCCCCTTGGGGGTGGGCCGCGCCCGCCAGATCAGGCCGTCATGCGGAACCCCGTCACCCAATATCCTCACCCGCCCTTTCCCAAGCAGCCCCAGGACCCGCCGGGCCTCGCCGGTAAGATGACGCCTCGCCCCGACCACGGCGAAACCAGCTATCAGGGTTCCGGCAGGCTGCTGGGCCGGAAGGCCCTGGTGACCGGCGGCGATTCCGGCATCGGCCGGGCGGCGGCCATCGCCTTCGCCCG
>NZ_JBTEKS010000312.1:0-5245 GCF_054333355.1 Methylomagnum sp.
GCATCTCATCGACTGGAAAGGCCACGACTGGACGCCGGACATCGCCCACCAGACGGGCCGCAAGGCCGCCCATCCCAACGCCCGCTTCACCGCGCCGTTGAGCCAATGCCCGTCGCTGGACCCGGAATGGGAGAATCCCAACGGCGTGCCGATTTCAGGCTTCATCTTCGGCGGACGCCGCGCCAATGGCGTGCCCTTGGTGTTCCAGGCGTTCAACTGGAATTTCGGCGTGTACATGGCCGCGACCCTGGGTTCGGAAACCACCGCCGCTGCCGCCGGACAAGTGCTGGGCCAGGTGCGCCGCGACCCCTTCGCCATGCTGCCGTTCTGCGGCTATCACATGGGCGATTACTTCAATCACTGGCTGGCCATCGGCCACACCATCGAGAATCCGCCGCCCATCTTCTGCGTCAACTGGTTCCGGCTGGACGCCGAGGGGCGGTTCATTTGGCCGGGCTTCGGCGAGAACATGCGGGTGGTCCGTTGGATCGCCGACCGCATCCAGAGCCGTTCCGGCGCCAACGAAACCGCGCTGGGCTGGATGCCCCGTTACGAAGATATTGACTGGACCGGCTTATCGTCCGTCACGCCCGAGAAGTTCGAGCAACTGACCCGCATCGACACGGAGGCTTGGCGGGAAGAGGTGAAGCTGCATGGGGAAATGTTCGACAAGCTCAAGGAGCGCTTGCCGCTGGAGTTCCTGCACCATCGGGAAGTGCTGGAATTGAGTTTGGTGGATTAAACCGCGCCCAGTTTGAACCATCAGGTTCCGCGCCTCGGCGTGGAATGCTTCGATCCATAGGCTGGGTGGAGACGCCATCCTACGGCCCTGCCTTCTCAGGTGGAGAAGTGGGAGTGGGCTTTAGCCCACGCTCTGGCGCGGCATGGTCGCGGGCTAAAGCCCGCTCCCACGGCATTCGTAAGCCCCGCCCGAAGCCATGAGGCGTCGGCGCGGGGCTTTTTCGTTTTGTTTAACCGGCTTTCCTCACCACATGAACCCCACGTCGCTGCTCGGGAAGACGTCTAGGTTCAAACCCAAATTCGGGAACACCGCCGCCAGTTCCCCATCTGACGCGCCGAACCAGCGGCCCAGCGTCGCACCGAATTGGGCGGTGGCGATTTTCGGAATCCACACGCCCCGGCCATTCGCGTCGTCCGGGCCGTTCAGGGTGTGGTCGGGCAATTGGCCGTAGATGCCGCCCTTCACCGTCCCGCCCAGCACGATTTGATGATTGCCCCAGGCGTGGTCGCTGCCGCTGCCGTTGGATTGCAGGGTGCGGCCAAATTCCGACTGGGTGAAGCTGGTGATGTTGTTCTCAAGGCCCACCTCGACAGCGGCTTGGTAGAAGGCCGACAGGGCTTGCGACAAATCCTTCAACAAATCCCAATGCTGCCAATCCTGCCCGCCGTGGGTGTCGAAGCCGTCCATGGAGCAGAAGAACACCTGTCGGCCCGGACCCTGCTGCGCCCGCAGCCGGATCATGCGGAGGATTTCCTTGAGTTGCAGGCCGATGCCGGTGCCGGGGAACTGGGTGGTCAGCGGCGTCAGGTTGGCGTTGGATTTCAGCGCGTCGGACAGGGCCAGACCGTCGGCCATGGCTTGGTTGGCGGCTTGCCGTACCGGGCTGCCCGCATCCAGGCCGAGCATCTGATTGACCGCCTGCCGCCGGGCGGTGCCAGCGGAGGCGGGCCACAGGCTCATGCCGGACAGGCTCAGGTTGGAGCCGGGCGTCACCACGTTGCCCTGCACGCTGTCGCCTTGCAGCAGCAGGGCCGGGGAGGACACCGACACCGCCGCCAGACTGTCCGACGCGACGCCGAATTTATCCAGCAAGCGCCCGCCCCAGCCGGTGCCCAGCGCATTGGGCTGGCCGGTCTGTGCTTGCACCGTCTGGTCGGAGTGCGAGTACAAATTGGAGGGCGTCTTCAAGCCCGCCAGATGCTCGGCGCGGGTCAGGGGCTGTTCCAACATGCCGGTGTTCAGCACCACCGCCAGCTTGCCTTGGCCGAACAGCGTGTTCAGTTCCGGCAGGCCGTAATGCAGCGAGTAAGGATTGCCGACCCCGTCGGTGATGGCGGGCAGCAACTCGCTGTCGGATAGGGCCAGATTGCCCCGGATATTGGTGTATTTGGCGTAGCGGGCGGCGTCGCGGGGCACGATCAGGTTGTTGCCGTCGTTGCCGCCGAACAGGTAGATGCAGACCAGGGCTTTGTAGTCGCCCGCCGTGGCGGCGCGGGCGCTGCGGGGGAAGGCCGCGCTCAGCCCCAGACCCATGCTCATGACGCCGAGGGAAGCGAGGCCGGCGCTCAGTTTCAGGAAGTCGCGGCGGTTGGGGGAGTGTTCGTTTTTCATGGCTGTTCTCTTATAAATCTGGTTTCGTGATTGCCGGGAGGGAAGGGCGGGCGTCTCGTCATGTCCGTTTAAACCCCTCCCCAGCCTTCCCAACCCCTCCCGGCCCCCCTTATCAGGGGAGGAGAGAGGCGTGGAGGGAGAAAGCCCCCCGGATAAGGGGGGTTGGGGGGTTATTAACCCTAGCGTTGCACCGCGAATTCGCTGGAAATCGCCGCGAGGTAGACCGCGCCGAAGGCCCGCTGGTTGGCGTCATACCCGGCCTGGGTGGCGGTCAGGATGATCTGGCGCAGCTCGTTGGACATCCGGCCTTGCAGCAGCACTTGGTTGACCTTCTCCACCAGGGCGGCGGGATCGTTGCCCAAGGCGACGAACTGACCCAAGTTGACGCTGAACGATGCACCCATCTGGTTGTACAGGATGTCATGGATGAAGTTGGCGCGTTGGATGGCGAGGCCCGGCGTGTAGATTTGGAACTCCGGCCCGAACATCCCCGGATGGCCCGGCAGTCCCGCCATGGGCGAATAGAAGCTGAACACCGTGGTCGGCGACAGCACTTGCTGGCCCAGGTTGCGGAAGATGTACATGAACATGTTGGGGTCGTTCACCTGCGCACCCAGGGCGCGGCCCAGGCTGGTGACGTGCAGGAGGGTGTCCTTCAAGTGGCCGTGCTGCGCGTTGGGCGGATTGGTGGCCTCGCTGTCGGTGAGGACGGCCTTCAACACCGCGTAGAGGTCGCCGCGCACGCCCTGGCCGTTGTTGTCGAACACGTTGGCGACGCGCTGGATATAGCCAGCGCTGGGGTTGCCGTCCGTCAACGAGCGAATCAGGCGCATGGCGACGAAGGGGGCCGTGTTGGGGTGATTGAAGACCGCGTCAATCACCGCGTCCATGTCCTGGGTGACGGTCTGGCCCGCCGGGATGACCACGCCGTTGATGATGTTCTTCACGCCCGTGTCGTGATTGCCGGGGCGCGGCTCCATCAGGCCGACGAAGTATTCATTATTGGTGGAGCCGGGGGTGGCGCCTGGCGCGGTGGGATAGGTCCAGCCGGTCAGGGCGCGGGACACCTCGCGCAGGGTATTCTGGTCATAGGTCGGAATGGGCTGGCCTTGGCCGTCCAGCTTCACGCTGCCGTCCTGGTTCAATTGCTTCAGGCCGATGGTGAAGAGCTGCATCAACTCGCGGGCGTAGTTCTCGTTGGGCGAGGTGCTGGCGGTGGCCTTCACGCTGTTGGCGAGGTCGAGATATTTACCCATGGCCGGGCTGAGGGTGATGTCCCGCAGCAGCGAGCGGTAGTTGCCGAAGGCGTGCTTGGACAGCAGCCGCACGTAGGGCGCCAGTTCCTCGCCGTAGATGTTCTTATTTGAAGAGATCACCACAATCTGGCTCAGCGCGAAGATCACCCGCTGCCGCAACTGGTCGGTGCCGCCGTACATATTCATGAACTGCTGGCTGATGAGCGGGCCGATATCGTGACCATCGGGCACCGTGCTGGCCGGCAGGTTGGCCTGCTGGGCCATCCAGTAATCGAAGCCGACCTGCTGCACCGCCGCGATGTCCGCCGGGACGGGGCCGAAGGTGGCTTGTTCCAGGAAGCGCACGGCGCTCAGCTTGTTCACTGGCGAATACGAGCCGGGCAGGGCTGGCGGAGTGGGCGCGGCTTCCGGGGTCGGGGTGGCTTCCGAGGGCGGAATCGAGGGATTCGGATCGCCGGGCGTCGGATTCGGATTCGGCGTGACTACGGGATCGCCCACCGGGGTGATGGTGTAATGGCCGACCTCGTTCCACACGTTGTAAATCACGACATCGACCTTGGTATGGCCGTCGCAGACCCAAGCGCTGGTTGGCATGCCGCTGGCGGTCTGGTTGTTGCCGACGTACATCTTGAAATTGGCATGGTCGCTGTTCTCCGCCGTGGCGGTCACGGACAGCGCACAATTGGCGGGCATCGGGACGGTGTAGTCCTTGACGCTCGGGTCGAAGGCCGGGGTCAGGCTGAAGTTGGCGACCGTCAGGCCGGTGAGCTTGCCACTGATGGGCGGCGGGGGAGGCGGCGCCGGTTGATCGACGGCGGTGATGGTGTAGCGGCCCTTCTCCGACCAGCTCTGGTAGATGACGATCTCGGCCTTGCTGCTGGCGTTGCAGATATAGGCGTTGATCGTGTTGCCGTTCTGGGCCGGGGTGTTGGCGATGTAGAACTGGGTGTTCTGGTCCAGCCCCTCCGCCACGGCGGTGATCGGCAGGCCGCAGTTACCGGCCACTTTGGGCACGGTGTAGTTCTTGATGTTCGGGTCGAAGGCCGGGCTGAGGTTGGCGATGGTCAGGCTGGTGAGCTTGCCGGTGGCGGCGGCCAGGGCGGCGTCGGCGGCGGTCAGCGAACCCAGCACGAGCAGGGCGGAGCCAAATCCCCGGCCCAAGCGGCGGACAGGGTCTTTGGGGGTATTCAAAGTGGTATGTGGTTGTTCGTTCATGGAGATAGCCTCGGGAAGTGTTGTCGGGCGCGACACAATGTTAGGGGAATCGAGGCTGGATTGATCGGGAATATTACCCACGATTGGGGGTAGTTATCGCCGGGGTATATGGCG
This sequence comes from Methylomagnum sp., assembly GCF_054333355.1. NCBI lineage: Bacteria > Pseudomonadati > Pseudomonadota > Gammaproteobacteria > Methylococcales > Methylococcaceae > Methylomagnum > Methylomagnum sp. Next base: position 4,939 of record NZ_JBTEKS010000312.1, read on the forward strand.
GTGGGGAAACCCGTTTGTAAAAGTATTTATCGGGTGGGTAGGGAAATGATTGCGGTGTTTATGGGTAATTGTTGCCGGGTCCGTGGGATGGGTTGTGTTAATGGGAAATTTGTTATACGGAGATTTTTCAGCGTTTTCTTTATGGGGCTTCATTCATCCCGCAGGTCTTGACTTGACGGCAATGACGCCCCCGGCGAAGGAACGAGCAGAGGTGTTCGGCTCCTCGGGAGCGGCGTTGTCGCCGCCCCGTTACTCGCCGCGCTTGGCTTGAAGTGTCGATCGAAGCCTGTAGGTCGGGCATGGGATA
>NZ_JBTEKS010000313.1:0-5244 GCF_054333355.1 Methylomagnum sp.
CCCCCCCGGCCTTCCCCTTATCAGGGGAGGGAGAAACAGCCCCTTGAATAAGGGGGGTTGGGGGGGGTTAAATCCAGCCGTGGAGACTTGCTCAAACGGCTTAACTTAATGGTGGTGGCCGGATGGCCCCAGTCCAATGCTCAAGCGGCGCGTAGCGCTTCGATCAGGTCCATGCGGGCCGCCCGTAGCGCGGGCAGTACACCGCCTAATAGTCCCATCGCCAAGGCGAAGCCCAGCGATTCCAGCACAATCGCCAAGCTTAGGTCAAACGTGAACGCCAGTTCTGAGAAGGTCTGCCAATTTACGGTGGAAACCGTCAGGAATTGCATGGCCGACGCGAGGGTCACGCCGATCACGCCGCCCGCCAGCCCCAGGAGCAGCGCCTCCGCCAGAAACGCCAGCAGGATGCCGGTGCGGCGGAAGCCCAGCGCCCGCAGGGTGCCGATTTCCCGCGTGCGGCTGGCGACCGCGCCATACATGGTGATGATCGCGCCGATGATGGCGCCCAGGGAAAACACGATGCTCAAGGAAATCCCCAGGATGTTGAGGAATTTCGCCATCTGCTTGGATTGCTCGGCGTAAAACGCCACCTCCCGATGGGCTTCCTGGGTCAAGCGGGGGTCGGCTTGCAGGGATGCTTTCACCCGCTCGAAGCGGGCCGGGTCGCGCAGGGTGAAGATGACCGACGAATAGGCGTTGCGGCGGAACGCCTGCATGATTTGCTCCCCATCGCCCCAAATCTCCGAGCCGAAGGCCGTGTTGCCCGCGTCGAACACGCCCACCACGGTCCAGTCGCGCATCCCGAAGCGTAGCGTCTCCCCCAGCCCCGCGCCCTTGAAGCCCTCCGCGATGCGCCTTCCCGCGACGATTTCCGCCGAGCCGGGCCGGAACATCCGGCCTTTGACCAATTTCACTTGGGGGCGCATGGCCAGCCCCGCGTCGGACAAGCCCCGGATGGTCACGTTGGAGGGCTTGCCGTTGCTGCGCTTGGGCAGGACCATCAACAGCAGGCTTTCCTTGGAGACTTGCTTGAAGCCCGAAGCGCCATGGGCGATGTCGGGCAGGCTCTCGATGACGGCGGCTTCCTCGCGGCTGACCGAGCTTTGGATTTCGGTTTCCGAGCCGCGCCGGATCATCATCACATTGGCCGGGCTGCCGGTCGCCACCAGGGTTTGCTTCAAGCCCTCCGACAGCATCAGCACCGTGGCGAACACGTAGACCACCAAGGCCATGCCGGAGGCGGTCAGCAGCGTGGTCAGCTTTCTGGCCCAGAGGTTCTTCCAGGAATAGGCCAGCGGGATGGTGAGGCGGAAATGTGGCACGTTGGCTCCAACCCTGTTTGAGAAAATGCCGGGGTGCAAGGCTTGGGCTATCGGGCTAAAGCCCGACCTACACGGGGTCGCCGGGGCCGTAGGTCGGACTTCAGTCCGACAACACGGGGTCGGGGGCCGTAGGTCGGACTTCAGTCCGACAGCTTTGCGGACTCTATCCCAGGCTGCGTAATCCTTCGCCCACGGACACGGTGGCCGCCTTGAAGGCCGGAAACGCCGCCGCCGTCAAACCCATCGTCAAGGCGGCGACGACGGACATCCACAGCGTCTGGCCGGACAGCATGAACACCGGGAACAGGGTGCCCAGCGCATCCGCCACTTTATCCACCACCGGAAACGCCGCCGCGATGCCCACCGCGCCCGCGCCCAGGGAAATCAGCAGGGATTCCCCCACAATCAGCGTGACCAAACGGGCGGGACCAAACCCCAAGGCTTTCAGCGTGGCGTATTCCCGAAGCCGCTCCCGCGAACTCATCGCCATGGTATTCGCCATCACCGCCATGATGATGACGATAATTACGAAGGACACTATCTGCACGGCCATGACAATGGTTTCCGTCATGGCGACAAAACTCAATTGAAACGCCTTCTCCGTCTCCGTGAAGGTTTCGGCCAGCGAATTCTTGAAGGTCCGGTCCACGGCGGCGGAGATTTCGGCGGCTCGGCCCGGCTGATTGATGCCGACGAAGAATATCCCCACATGGTCCACGGCGGGACTGCCGGTTTTCTTCAGGGTTTCATTGAGGTTGTCATACTGGAAAAAGAACATGGATTCGTCCCCGCCTTTTTCCGTGCCGTAATAAATGCCCCGGATGACGAAATTCCATTGACCGGGATAAATCGTGCCCCGCAAAGGCACGGTGTCGCCGACTTTCCAGCCATATTGCGCGGCCAGTTTACGCCCCACCATCGCGCCCTTGCGGTCATGGATGAAGGCGGATTTCTCCTCGGGCTTGATGGCGAGTTCTGGGAATAGATCGAAATAGGTGGTCGGCTCGATGGCGAATTGCGGGAAGAAATTCTTTTCGTCGATATAGACCCCGCCGAACCAATTGGCGTGGCTGACCCCGCTCACGCCGCCGACTTGGCGGATTTTATTCTGGTAATGGATGGGCAGGGAAAACACCAGGGAAACGGCATGGCGGGTTATCAGCCGCGACGAGGACGACGCATTGACGCCCGCATACCAGGCGTCCACCATCGTGCGGAGCAGGGCGAAGGCGATGATGGCGATGATGATGCCCAGGGCGGTGAGTCCGCTCCTGAGTTTCTGCCGGAACAGGTTGCGCCAAATCAGCCGGAGTAGAAAATCCATAAGGGTGGAACCTCAATGACCATAGGCCGGTGCCTCGCTATTCTCGCTCAATTCCCCCTTGTCCAAGTGCCGGATATGGTGGGCCTTCTCCGCCGCCCGCTGGTCGTGCGTCACCATGATGATGGTTTTGCCCAAATCCCGGTTCAGCCGCTCCATTAAGTCCAGAATCTCCTCGGCGGATACCCGGTCCAAGTCGCCGGTGGGTTCGTCCGCCACGATTAAGGTCGGGTCCGTCACCAAGGCGCGGGCAATCGCCACCCGTTGTTGCTGCCCGCCGGATAATTGCTGGGGATAATGGGTTTTGCGGTCCTGCAAACCGACCATGTCAATGACCAATTCCACATGCTGACGGCGCTGTTTGCGGGAGAGGGGCGTTAATGTCAGCGGTAGTTCAATGTTTTCGAAGGCCGTGAGTACGGGTATCAGGTTGTAGAATTGGAAAATGAATCCCACATGGGCCGAGCGCCAATCGGCCAGGGCGGCTTCATGTAATGCGGCTATATTAACGCCGCCGACTTTCAACAAGCCGCCGCTGGGCCGGTCCAGCCCCGCGATAAGATTCAGCAAGGTGCTTTTCCCGGAGCCGGACGGACCCATCAAGGCCACGAAATCCCCTTCGTTGATGTCCAGGTTAATATCCACCAAGACGGGTATTACCTGCTCGCCGCGCCGGTAGTATTTCGTTAGGTTTTTGATTTCTACGAGAGGCGGCATTAAGAAGTGGTTAGTGGTTAGTGGTTTTGATGTTTGGGGGCGGGATTCGGTGTGGCAAGTGGCTTTTCTAACCACTAATCACTAATCACTTCCCCGCCCGCACCGTCATCCCATCCTCAAGGGTCGGCGTGGGCCGCAGCACCACTTGATCGCCGGGCTTGAGTCCGCTGCTCACCACGGCGTAATCGCCGAGCCGGTTGCTGATGACCACCGGCACACTCACCGCCCGCTCGCCCTCGACGCGGTAAACCGCTTCGCCCCCGTCCCGCTTCACCAGCGCCGAGTCCAGCACGGCGGTGACGGGCCGGTCCGCGTCCTGCGGCAGCTCCCTGGACAGGAAGGCCACCTTGGCGCTCATGTCGGGGAGGATCCGGGGGTCTTTATCGACGAAGCGCACCTTCACCATCACCGTCGCCTTGGTGCGGTCCACGGTCGGCACGATCTGGTCCACGACGCCCCGGTAGCGCTGCTCGGGCAGGGCGTCCAACTGGATTTCGCAGGGCTGGCCGAGCTTCACTTTCGAGAGGCTCGATTCGGACACGTCCGCTTCCACCTTGAGGGTGTCCAAGTCGGCCATGGACACCACCGAACCCTTGGACTGGGTGGCGGAGGCCAAGGGCGCCACGATGTCGCCGATGTCGGCGTGCTTGCTCAGCACCACGCCATCGAAGGGTGCCCGGATCAAGGTGTATTCCAGGGCCACCCGCGTCCCGTCGTGGGCCGCTTCCGCCGCCGTGATTTCGGCCTTGGCGCTGTCCACGGAGGCGATGGCCTTGGCGTGGCGGGCGATTTCCGTGTCCACCGCCTCGGGCGAGATGAATCTCCGCGCCGCGAGGGTGCGGACGCGGTTCAGGGCCAGGGACGATTCTTTCAGGTCGGCTTCGGCCCTTTGCAGGTTGGTCTTCGCCACCAGCACATTGGCGGCGGCTTGGTTCATGGCCGCCATCATGTCGCGGTTTTCCAGCCGGGCGAGGACTTGCCCCGCCTTGACGACGCTGCCTTCCTCGACTTCCAGCTTTTCCAGCCGCCCCGTGGCCTTGGAGGCGACATCGGCCTTGGTCTGCGGCACCACGTAGCCGCTGGCGTTGAGCAGGGTGTAGGCCTGGGCGGGGAATAGGGTGTTGACGGTGCCAGTTTCCACCTCGACGGCGGCTTGCTTGAAACCGAAATAGGCCGAAGCCGCGCCGACCAGCAAGGCGGCCAGCACCAGCCAGCGCAGCCAGGCGCGGGACTCGGCGGCGGTTGGCGAATCCATGGCGTCCGCCGGTAGGCGCTGAATCTTGAGTTTGCTTAAGTCTTCCCGTTTCACGGAATCGTTCGAAGAAGCTGAATGGATGGGCCGATGGGGGCGGGTCGCTGGCCCGCATCATACCGCGCCCCTTGGGGGAATCGAAGCAATGGACTTTCCATGGCGCGGATATAACCACGCCAATCCAGTCTCCAGGCGGGGCTTGATGGGGCGGCGTCCGGGCGAGTCTTTACCGACCACAGGACACGGTGCCAAGTTCCCGCCCCGTTAAGCCATGTGAACTTTGGAAGCGCGGGACTTGGGCGAAGAAACCAGAGCCTTCATCTCGTAGGATGGGTTGGGCGCACATCTGAAAGGTTTGATCCTCCCGTCAGTGGTGCCGTGCGCCGTAACCCATCATCCCAATTCACTGCCATTAAGTTAAGCGGTTTGTGATTTTAACTTAGGTTCTGTTGACGTAAGGCTCTGTTGGCATAGAGGAAAATGGCGTTTTGAAACAGATGGTTAGCCGCGGCCCATAAAAAACGTAAGTCAGGGTAGGGCGGATAAGCGGAGCGCATCCGACGCCTTGGTTGGGTGGATGCGCTTCGCTTATCCACCCTACGTCACTAATTAGGTTAAGTTAAGCGGTTTGT
>NZ_JBTEKS010000314.1:0-5242 GCF_054333355.1 Methylomagnum sp.
CTTCTCGGTCAACGCCTTGGCGATGGTGGCGTCCAGGCTCTCGGCGTTGAGGAAGGAAACGCCCCTGCCGTAGGGGGTTTCGTGGAACTCGTAGCCGTTTTCCAGCCAGATGTTATCCAGGCCGCATTCCTGATAGTGGTAGTGGTTCATCGCTTGTTCTCCACCTCGATGATGAGGGCGGTCCAGCCGCCCATTCCTTTTAGTACCGCCGACAGTCTCACATTCACACGCCCGCGCTGAAATGCGCCATCCGGCATTGCACGTCGCCATGCGGGTTGATGGCGGGCGCTTCGGTCAATTCGCCTTCCTTCAAGCACAGCATGACCTGACGCCGGGTGACGATCCGATACCAGGAGCTTTCCCCTTCCTGGGCGGGGGGAAGATGACCCGCCCTTGTTCGGCGGCTTCCCGGATCAATTCGATTGCCCGGCGGGCCGTTATTGGAAGGTCAGGATGTTCGTGTCATTATTCCTCCCTAGACCTATAGAAATTATAGGTAGCCGTCCCGGCTTGCAATAGCCCGCCCCCGTTCATGCTGGATTTCCCGGCGCTGACGCTTCGGGGGGATGGGTTGGGCGTGGCCGGATCGTGGATGGCTGTGGGCTGGGGCTGGCCGGAGGATTCCCCCTTTATCTGGCTGGCGTGGTTCCTTCTGTAAGGGGGTTGGCGTCAATGGGGGCGCTATGTCGATAAACCGAAAACTCAATGTGCTTGGCCCGGCTTCTGCTGTTCAGCTTTCTCAATATCTTGAACTGCTTAAAAGAGATCGTCCGACGTGTGATCCTGAACAAAGGTTAATAAAGCAGCTTCTAAACGGCTTGAGAATCTGCGATTTTGAAGGGCATGAAGCTATTTACTGTAATTTCGAGTTGCATCCCTATTCAGGCGATATGCCTGTAATAGTGAAAGAAGGTCTACCCGCTTTATGCGCGGAAGATATTTTCAACCGAGAGGCGCTAAAAAAGTTTGCTGTCCGGCTTGAAGACGTGGCTGGTTATCTCCGCGATCATCATCCGCTTAAACAAGAATTTCCTTGGCTTGACCAGAATGAGGAAAAGCTTACGTTGCGCGTGGAAGACCAAACGCAAGAGGCTTTTATCAGTTATTTTCGTGCGGAAGCTATTCTACGTAAATGTTTCAATGAATCGGGGCTTGAGATAACGCAGGGAGAAATCGCATTATGGTTGAATAGCGGAATCATTCATGCGTGGACCTCTCCTTATATTGGTGCTTGGCCTATCGAATATGACGAATGGGTGGAAGAAAGGCGCAGGAAAAGTCCTACAGGAGCGTTAAGCTTGCAACAACGTTTGGTTCCTTTATGGTTTGACCAGAAAGAGTTGGAAACGGTATGTCCTCCCATCCGCTGGTTGTCTTATGACCAGTTATGTAAGCGGTGGAAGTCGTTTTTTCTTAGCGAAGAAGATATTCTTTCAGTTATCGAAAACCACCATTTCGAGAATGGACCACATATCCTAATAAATTACCCAAACCCCTTAAGTTTCTCAGAAGCTTGCAAGCTCTGCTCGTTTGAAGACATCGCCTCTGCACGCGAGGCCCGAAATTACTTTCCTGGCGCGTACTACAGGCTTTGTGACATCGAAGAGTACGAAAAAAAGAACCTGCTTCCGGTTCTTTCTGATGGGGCGGAAGTGGAAACCATCACCGCCGATGAAACCAAGCAGTCACCCGCGCAAGACCACATATCAACAGGGAGCGCTGAACCTGCCACCCTGGAACCCAGCAAGGCCAACCAGGACCACGAAGCCACATCCCAAGCACCGGCCACCACAGCCGATAGTTCCGAAGGGCAAGCAGCGCAACCTTCTGAGTTAAGCCCACAGCCTCACACAAACCAAAAAACCAGCAAGGAAAAGCGCAACAAAGGCAGAAGTAAAGGGGATACTACGGGGCTTTGGAAATGGGCAGACCCGTATATTCTAGCTCGTCCAGACTGGACGCCTGACCGATTCATCCGAGAATTCAAACGGCTTGTACTTATAAAAGACCCGAAATATCTGTTAGTGAGCCGTGGAGAACAGCCCAAAAGAAAAAATAGGCAGGGGGAAATGCCTGACGGGAAAACGCGGGGATTTTTCTGGCAAGGCGCGTGCGGCCAACTGTTCGTAAGCGATCAAAGGATAAGAAATCACATCGGAGAATTAAGAAAGCCGACAGAGAAATAACCTGTCAAGCCCTGAGTCGCCGTGATTTACGGCGATTCTTCCCGCCTAGTTCCCAGCCAGAATGAAATTTTCCCGCCTAGAACCGACTTCCCGACGAAACATCTAGTCGGGAAAAATCCGGCTATATGCTTTGCCTTCCTTTTTAATCCGATAAGGAACGGCAACATGACTCAATCAGTTCAAATCAAAGGTCCGATATTGCGCCCGGCCAAAGCGGCGGAATATGCCGGTATTGGACTCACCCTTTTCTACGAAAAGCAAAATCCAAGCTCCAAGTATTACGACCCCGATTTTCCCGTAGTGGTATCGCTGGGCGGTCGGTCGGTTGGGGTTTATCAAAGTGAGCTTGATACTTGGCTAAGTTCCCGTCCGAGATTAACGGTTGATGAGCGCAAAAAGCGCATAAATGCTACCGCCAAATCAAAACCAAGCCGGGAGATAGCGGGCGCAATCCAGGCCGCTGCTTATGGTGATGAGTTAATCGGGGTGGAATCGCCCATTATCGCGGCGGCTAAGATAGTTTCCGCTGACATTCGGGAATTGCTCGACACCCTGTTTGAAGAGCGGGGTATCGAATAATGAGTGCCCAATTCTCTAATCAAAAGGCCGCATTAACCGAATCAGTTAAAGCAATCAGCACTGTCCGGGGCGAACTGATTAAGTCGCCTCTTCTGGAAAATGAAACCCGCCGGTTAGTTAATATCGCCCTGGCGAACTCAGTCCAGGAAATCGACTGTGTGGTGATGGCGTTGGAGGATGTCACCGGGGGGATTCCAGAATGAGTTACCCGCAAGTCATCGAATTGCACCAAGTCAAGGGCGAGGCCCGCATAGATTCCCGGATCATCGCGGAGGAATTGGGGAACATCCATATTGAAATGCTGGACTTGGTTCAGCGGTATCAAACCGACTTTGAAGAGTTCGGGGTTATTCGGTTTCAAACCCAGAAACCCCCCAAGGGCAGCAAGGGCGGACGCCCCGAACGCTTTGCTCTTTTGACCGAGGATCAAGCCTACCTGCTGCTGACCTACGCCCGGAACACGCCGGAAGCGCGGCGGCTCAAGGTCAAGCTGGTGAAAGCGTTCTCCCGGTATCGCGACGGTAAGCAAGTGGCGGCGGAATACCTGCCGCTCTATCACACGCTGCACCAAGGCGTGAAGGCGCTGGCCGTCCGGGCGCACGAAGCGGGCAGCACCACGCCGGAGGAGTTCTTTCACGTCAATGTGAACCGGCTGATTAACCGGGCTTTTGGTGTGGAGTCGGGCGCACGGGGCGGGCTGTCGCCCACTCTGCGGGTGATGATGGCGGCGGCGCAAGCCATCGCCACCGAGACCTTGGATAAGGCGCTGGGCGAAGGCTTGGACCACCGGGCGGCTTATGCACGGGTGAAAGAGTCGGTCGAGCGCTACGCGGCGGGCGGTCTGGCCCTGATTTGGCGGGAGGGCTTCGTAATGGCAGCCTTGACCAACATCACCCACCCGGCTACCCTGCTTGCGCCGTCGCACCATGCGGCGGTCGGGCGTCGAAACCCGAATAGTATTGGCGCACAGCGCCACATCAAGCGTACCGGCGCGTTTTTTACGCCCGTGGTACGCCTGCATTATGGCGGGCTGGGCGGGGCACGCTTCGGCGTGGCCGGTATCCAATACGCCGGTTTTCGACCCCCGTTCAGCCCGTCGCCCATTCCGCGTCGAAACGGAACGCGACGGCTTCAACCCTCAGTATTGGAGCCTGCCATGTCTAAATCCGTCCGTGGGCAAAATCCGCCCAAAATCTCCCATTCATCCGCAACAATCCCGAATTTCCGCGTCTGCGAGAAGTCGGGCCGCTACGTCACCCGCAAGCCGCTGACCGATGAGCAAATCATCCAGGCCGCGAAGCGCCTGCTAGAGCGCCGCGTTTTCCGCGACACGCCCGCGTTGACCTCGCCCGCCCTGGCGCGGGATTACTTGACCGTGTGCCTGGGCGGGCAGGACCGGGAATTGTTCGGCGTGTTATTCCTGGACACTAAGCACCATCCGCTGACCTTTGAACCGCTGTTTTTTGGCACGCTAAACACGTCGTATGTCCACGTCCGCGAGGTCGTCAGGGCGGCGCTGCGGCACAACGCCGGGGCGGTCATCCTGGCCCATAACCATCCGTCCGGCTCGGTCGAGCCGAGCGACGAGGACCGCCGCGTCACCCGTGAATTGAAGCAAGCCCTGTGGCTGGTCTCGGTGCGCGTGCTGGATCACTTCGTCATCGGCGGCGGGCGGACGTTCAGCTTTGCGGAACATGGTTTGCTCGATGATGCGCCCGCCATTCAGGCAACGGTGACGGCCATCCAACCCGGCGCGGCTCAAACGAGCGAGGGAGGGCGCGATGACTGACCAAGAAAAAAGCCCGACTCCGACTATTGCCGGAGCGGGCCTACAAAATGAAAAAAACGTGGACATTCTAGCCCGATACGGCGCGGCGGGCTTCCACTTCGTGAGGATTCCCCGCGTCAACGGACGCCCCACCAAAGGCCCGACCGGGACGGGCTGGAACCGGCCCCGCACGGCGGACAACCCGCAAGGCTATACGCCGGACGTGGTGGCGGCGCGGGACTGGCTCAAGGCCGGGGATAACATCGGGTTGGCCCTGCTACCAAGCCGGGTAGCCTCCCTCGACCTTGACGACTTCGACGAAGCCCGCCGCGTGTTCGGCGAAATCGGCTTGCCCCTGGCTGACTGGCTCAACGATCCGGGCCAGGTGGAAATCCGTTCCGGCAAGCCGGGCAAGGGCAAGCTGCTGTTCTACGTGGAAGTCCCGGACCTGATCGAATGCTCCCGCAAGCTGGTGTTCGGCAAGCGCCCCCACGAGCGGGCCGTGTTTGAACTGCGGTTCTGCTCCAAGGACGGCAAGACGATACAGGATGTTCTCCCGCCTTCGATCCACCCGGACACGGGCCAACCCTATGCCCTGGTGGGCGATCCCACCCGAATGCCCCCGCTTCCACCGGCCTTGCTCAAGCTCTGGCAGGAATGGCCGGATGGGCTGCTGAAATCCTTCGACCCGACCTATGAGCCACCGAAG
>NZ_JBTEKS010000315.1:0-5230 GCF_054333355.1 Methylomagnum sp.
GACCACCCTCGTCGATCATCTGGCGGCGTTTAACCCGGCGCCGGCCTCGGTGACCGAGCTGGCGGCCTATGACCGCTCCGGAACCCGCCTGCGGCTTGTGCGCCTCATCCGGCAGAGACTGCAGGTCCAATCTTACGGGCCGGAAGCCCGGCAGGCGATGTTGCGGGCCATGAGCCAAGCCGCCCGGACCAAGGAGGATCTGGCCGACCTCATCAATGTCGCCATCGAGGAGTTGGTCCGCCAACGGTTCGAGCTGCCGGCCTTCGACACGTTGCCGCGGGGCGCGCGCCATGCCCGCGGCCTCGTTTATCGCCAGTTTTACCGGGAGGTGGAGGCCCGGCTGAATGCCGAGGAGCAAGCCCGCCTCGAAGCGCTCTTCGTGCCCGAGCCGGAGTCCCGCTTCACCCCCTGGAACGCCCTCAAGCAGGAGCCGGGCAGCCCCACTCTGACCCACCTCAAACTCTGGCTGGATCGGCAGGCCTGGCTATCCGCCTATCCGCTCGGGTCCCACGTGCTGGCGGGACTGCCGGCGGTGAAGATCCGCCATTTCGCCCATGAAGCCAAAACGCTGGATGCCGCCCGGATGCGGGACATGGCGCCGCGCAAGCGCCTGACCCTGGCGGCGGCCTTGCTCAGCGTGCAATCGGCGCAAGTGCTGGATGATCTGGCGGAGATGCTGATCAAGCGGGTCTCCGCCCTGCATCACAAGGGCAAGGAGGCCTTGGCCGATTATCACGTTCGCCAGCGGCAGCGCACCGATGACTTGGTGCGGACCCTTCGGGACCTGGTGACGGCTTATCGCACCGAGGGCACCGCGGAGGCCAGGGTCGGGGCGATGGAGGCGCTGTTGCCGGACCGGGGGGATACCGTCCTCCAAGGCTGCGAAGACCATCTGGCCCATGCCGGCGACAACTACTTTCCCTTCCTCTGGCGCTTCTTCAAGAGCCACCGGGCCACGCTGTTCCGCCTGCTCAGGGCCATCCCGGTGCGGGCCACGACCCAGGATGCGGCGTTCGGGACGGTCGTGGGGTTCCTGCTGGAACGGGAGTCCCGGACCGGCGAATGGCTGGCCGTGCCGCGGGGGATCGACCTGGATTTGACCTGGATGCCGGAAGCCTGGCGGCGCCTGGTCACCGGTCCCGGACCACCCGAGGCCACGCCACGGCGGTTACGGCGCCGCTCTTTCGAAGTCTGTGTCTTCTCCCAGTTGGTGGCGGAGCTGAAGTCCGGCGATCTCTGCATTCCCGGCAGCGGCCACTTCGCCGATTATCGGGATGAGCTGATTTCTTGGGACGAGTACCATTCGGGGCTCGCCGCCTACGGCGAGCTGGTCGGGTTGCCGATGGACGGTGCCGCTTTCGTGGCCCATCTGAAAACGCGGATCACGGCGGCGGCCGAGGCCACCGACCGGGGGTTTCCCGAGAATGCCCATCTGCGCATCGAAAACGGCGAACCGGTCCTGCGCCGGGTCGAGAAGGCGGCGACGCGTTCCGGCTTGGCCGATCTGGAGCAACTCATCGCCGACCGCCTGGAACCCTTGCATCTGCTGGACGTGCTGCGCGATACGGCGCATTGGCTGGGCTGGAGCCGCGGCTTCGGACCGGTCTCCGGCCATGAGGCCAAGATCGACAACCCGGTTCCCCGTTACCTGGCCACCGTGTTTTGTTATGGCTGCCAGCTCGGCCCCACCCAGACGGCACGGTCCCTGGGCCAGGTCGACCGGCGGCAACTGGCCTGGGTGCATGATCGGCACATCACCGAGGCGGGCCTGGACAAGGCCATTCGGGACATCATCAATGCCTACCACCGGTTCGCCCTGCCCAGGCACTGGGGAACGGGCCAAAGCGCCTCGGTGGACGGCACGAAATGGGATTTGTACGAGCAGAATCTCCTCTCCGAATACCACATCCGCTATGGCGGCTACGGCGGGATCGGCTACTACCATGTGTCCGACACCTACATCGCCCTGTTCTCCCATTTCATCCCCTGCGGGGTCTGGGAGGCGGTCTACCTGCTGGACGGGCTGCTCAAGAACGAGTCCGACATCCAACCCGACACCATCCACGGCGACACCCAGGCCCAGAGCGCCCCCGTGTTCGGCCTGGCCTTGCTGCTCGGCATCACCTTGATGCCTCGCATCCGCCATTGGAAGCACTTGAAATTTTACCGTCCCGCTCCCAACGCGGCGTTCACCCACCTCGAGGCGCTGTTCTCCACCCCGGTCGACTGGCCGCTGATCCAGAGGCACTGGCCGGACATGCTGCGGGTCGCGCTGTCCATCAAGGCCGGGCGGATCACGCCCTCCACGCTGCTCCGGAAGCTCGGCACCTACAGCCGTAAGAACCGGCTGTACCAGGCCTTCCGGGAACTGGGCGGTGCGGTCCGGACGGAATTCCTGTTGAACTATCTGGGCAGCGCCGAATTGCGCACGGTCATCCAGGCGGCGACCAATAAGAGCGAGTCCTTCAACGGCTTTTCCCAGTGGATCGCCTTCGGGGGCGACAAGACCCTCCCGACCAATGACCGCGACGAGCAGCGCAAGCTCATCAGGTACAACCATCTGGTCGCCAACTGCATCATCTTCCACAACGTGCATTCGCTCAGCCGCGTCCTGCATGACCTGCGGCAGGCGGGTTATCCCCTGACGCCCGCCTTGATGGCCGCACTCAGCCCTTACCTCACCCGCCATCTCAATCGGTTCGGCCGTTATGACCTCAATATGGAGAAGCCTCCCCCGGAACTGGTTTATGACCTCTGGAAATGAGCGCTCAGACCTTGTGGCTCAAAAATGAAGGAATCGTTGTCGTACCCCAAGATCCGCAGCGCGGCGTCGTTGCAGTCGATGAGTCCCTCTCCGTTCAACAGCATGAAGGCGTCGGCGGACGCCTCGAACAAGGTTCGGAACCGCGCTTCGCTCTCGCGGAGCGCCTCGGCGGCCAGCTTGGTTTCGGTGATGTCGGTCGTGGCGCCCACCAGGCGTTGAAGTTTGCCCCCGGCGTCGAAGAATCCCCGCGCCGACTCCACCAGGACCGCTTCCCTGCCGTCGCCCCGGATCAGCCGGTATTCCGTATGGTAGCTGCCCGCGTCCGGGGTCAGGCCCGCCCGCCGCGCCAGGAACCCTGGGCGGTCGTCGGGATGGACCCGCTGAAGGGAGGCCTGGCCGGTTCCCATTCGAAGGCGAAGGTATGGCTGACCTCAAGGGCCAGCCGTATGCGCTCCTCGCTGTCGCGCAGGGCGGCCCTGGCGCGCTGTAGCGCTTCGATGTTCATGGCCACGCCGAACCAGCGCACGATCCGGCCCGCCGCATCGCGGATGGGCCGGCCCATCACCCTGAACCACTCGTAGGCCCCGTCGTGGCGGCGGACGCGGTATTCGAGGTCGTAGGGGGCGACCCCCTCCACGGCGGCCTGCCAAGCGGCGAACGCCCGCGGCCGGTCCTCGGGGTGCAACAACGTGTTCCAGCCATCGCCGAGATGCTCGGTCATGGGGATCCCGGTGTAGTCCACCCATTGCTGGCTCTGGTAGTCGCAGTAGCCGCCGGGGCGGGTGGTGAAGACCATGCCGGGAATGGACTCCAGGGTTTGGCGGTAGAACGATTCGCTCTCGCGCAGGGATTCCTCGGCCTGCTTGCGCTCGGTGATGTCGCTCTCGGAGCCGGCCATGCGGATCGCCTGCCCCACCGCGTCGCGCTGGACGAGACCGCGGTCCAGCACCCATTTCCACGAACCGTCCTTGCAGCGGACCCGGTATTCCTCGACGAACACGGGCGTCTTGCCTTCGAGGTGGTCTTGGAGACCGGCGAAAACCCGCTGGGCGTCATCCGGGTGGATGCCCTCGCGCCATTCCTCCTCGCTGCCGCCGATCTCGTTCTCGGCATGGCCGCGCAAGGTCTTCCAGCGCGGCGAAAATTGCACGCGCCGGTTGGGGATGTCCCAATCCCAAATGGCGTCCTGGGCGCCGGCCAGAATCAGCTCATAGCGTTCGGCCCGTTCCCGCAGCTCCGTCTGGGTGCGCTTGATGTCCTCGATATCGCTGTTGGAGCCGTACCATTTAACGATGCGGCCCCGTGCGTCGCGCACCGGCGTGGCCCGGGTGAGGAACCAGCGCCAGGCGCCGTCGGCGCGCCGGATACGGAACTCGGTGGTGAAAAGCTTGCCGCTGGCGACGGATTCGTGCCAAGCGGCCAGCAACCGCTCATGGTCTTCCGGGTGGACTTGCTCCAGCCAGCGGTAGCCTAGCTGCTCCGCCCCTGTGAGTCCGGTGTAGTCCACCCACTGGGCGCTGAGGTAGTCGCACTGGCCCTCGGGGGCGCAGGTCCAAACCAGTTGCGGCATGGCCTCGGCCAATTGGCGCCAGCGCCGTTCGCTCTCGCGTAGTTCCTCGTCACGCCGGGACCGGGACAGTTCAAGCCGAGACAGTTCAACCTGCCGACACTCGGCAAGCTCCGCGTGCGGGCAGGCATCGGCCTTTTCCCCAGCGCGGATGGCGCGGATCAGCGCCTCCGCTTGCTCCAGACGGGTCCGCAGCGCCCGGTTCTCGGCGCGTAGGGACGCCATGGTGACGGTATCGGATGCGCTCATGGTTCGATTCTACGATTCACTGGTTCGGCTCCGTGGATGAGTCCGGGTTCTGCGGCTCGCCGCCCCGCCCCGCCACGACTCGCAACCGCTGCCTGTCGCCGGGATCGCCCGCCAGGCGCTCTTCGCAGCAGGGGGCCTTGAGCTTGGTGGTGGTCCTTGACCGCCGGAAATTTTTGGAACAATTCGGTCACTTCCGCGGCCAGGGTTCTCTGGTCCGAGGGCATCGGGTGGGCTTTCAATTCGTCGGCCTTCATGGGGTGGGTCAATGGCTTATTCGGTGATAAAGACGGGATTATCCTCGATTTGCGCCATGCACTCCCGCCGCGACAAGCCCCGGAAAACTTCCCGCCACTGCCCGGCGTGGCGCAGGTAGGGCAATCGCGCTATGTGATTTTTCTCCCTCTCCCAGAGGCGAGAGGGGAAAACAGCGGCCCCCGGCATAGCGCGGTTGCCCTGACAGATCATCCCGGCCCCCACTCCGATCCGGGCTACGGGGCCGTGAATTCAATCCGGGTAGGGCACCACGGGATGACCTCGCCGGGCGTCCCCGTCTGATCGCCCTCACCCCAAGCCCCCTCGGCCCCGCTCAGGACCGGCCTCCCGTGGGGAGAGGGCGCAGAACGCCGCTTCACCCGTCGAATTGTCTATAT